>JAITBO010000256.1 GCA_031283505.1 Treponema sp.
TCAGTTTGAAGATCGCATATTTCCGGCTTTTACTGCCTGAGAGGGCGAGATACTCGTCCAGGATACGTGACTTTTCGCCTTTTCCGGCTTTCCGGCAGCGGGGAGCGAACTCCGCCGCAATCTTTTTTTTCCCTGCCATGGTAAACCCCATTTGTTCCTCCGGACTCAGCCCGGGTAAAGTGTGTCCCCATGGTTAGGTTTTTACATGGCGCAAACGTTCCTTTATGGTTAGATTTTACGTGGCGCAATTCGTACTCTTGATTGTCCGGTTGAACGGCGGTATACTGAAACCATGCGTCTATTCGGGGTGATACCCTGTTGAGGGCTATCCCCCAAGAAGCACATGCGGCTGCCGGTTGTTATTCGGGGTAACGGGGTCATTGCTGCCCCAGCCGCTTGACAACCGGTAGTTGTTCTTCCGAACTCCTACAGTATACCAGTAACCGCATGTCTTTATCATAACTTCGAGGTATTAAACCTCACTGCGAATAATTCCTTATCCTGTAAGCTTTTGCGGCGAAGAAGACTCGAACTTCCATACCTCTCGGCACCAGCACCTCAAGCTAATTCCTTGCTATATAAGGAGTTATCACGCTGTATCATTGTGTAAAGGCTTCAGGGTTAGTTCTTTATAATACAAGGAATTACGCCTTGTTTCCTTTATCACTTATTATCATAGTGTATCATGCCGTAAAGGTCAAATATGGGAGTAACGGGGGTAGTAATGTACCTTGCAGTGTACCTCGGCCTCATCAGGGAATCGGTCAGGGTGTTCATGGAGACTACGGACTACAGGGTATCGGCACCGGAGGCTTATCGGGTCTGAAGGGGTAAGAAAAAAGCCCCGGACCGCCGCCCTGTTTTGTCCTGTGGGAGAACCAATGGCGGCGCCGGGCTGGCTTATTATGCCGGATGGTCCGGGACTGTCCCAGGCGGGTTACTTAGTAACCGGCTGCCAGGCAAGGATTAGCCTTGGATTTTTGAAAGAATCTCCGGGTTATCGGCCACATAGTTCAGCACATCGGCCATGGTGCCGGAGTATCCCCGGCCCAGGGCTTTGTATTTTTCCAGGGTCTCCGGTTTCACGCGGATGGAAACCACGGGGGCGGCTTTCCGTTTTCGTAGTTCCCGGGCCTGGGCCGCGAATTCCGCCAGCGCTTGCGGGGAACTGGGGGGGCATTCAGGATCGTATGCCTCCGGGTGTTTCCGCGCTTCCCTTGCTACGCGCCTTACTTCCTGGATTACTTCTTTAGGGATTTTTCTCCCAGCCTTTGCCGTCGATTTGATAATAGCCATGATGACTCCTTCTTTCGGCCTTTCTGGCCAACCGCGCCGATATGATTTTCTTGGTTTTCCCGATTTCCGTATAAACAACCATTAAAACCTTATCCACCATGCCCAGGGTTTGCCGGCGTTCCTCCCCGGCAGCGTTCCCTTCGCTTTCATCCCGGTGCCCTATCCGTTGGGGGTCTGTAAAAACATACTGGGCAACCTCAAAGGACAAACCGCTATGCTTGGCTTTATTGATTGCGTTTTTGTTTTCATCCCAATCCATACCGGGTAACTTCATGGTTTATAGTGTAGTGCTTTTTTGTAGTGTTTGTCAAAAGAAGTCCGGGGCCGTGGTTTCCTGTGGCTATCCCCGCCTGTCTACCGGCCCGGCAAGACAGGGTGGCGCATCGGTGGGGAAGCAAGCAGGGCGCGGGGCGAGAGCCCCGGAACCTTTGCCGGCTTTCCGGAAATCCCCGCAGGAACGCTATAGCGGCCTTATACGGGGCGCAGGAGCATTTTTAAACAGTCCGGGGCAGTGAAGCCCGCCTAGGGGCCTTTTCGTGCGTTCTGGAGGCTATTTTGCGGGGGCCTGTCCCTGCCCCGAGTTCAGCCGGTTATATCAAAAGTGATAATCAATCCCCGCCTGCTTCATGATCCCGTTGGCCGCGTGGCGAATGCGTATCTTTCCGTCAACCGGGAAGTTTTTACCGGTGATGGGGCTGTACCAGATGTCATGATCGCCTTTTCCGTGGCGCACAAAATAACATCCGTGCGCCTTGAGTATTTGGCGGACTTTCTTTTCATACTCCGCCATTACGCGATAACCGCCTGGCGTTCCATCTTGAAGAGCAGATGAATATCTCTATGCGGTTGTCCGTTCAACTCAAGAAGTTCCGGGGCCGCCATTTTAACCCGGTCAATCAGCCTGTCCAGTGAAGCGTCCTCGAGGACTATGGGGATATCATCGTTAAGGGCGCACCATCTGGACGCTTCATCGTCCCAGGTCAATAAAACGGTGTATTCGGTCATATCATCTCCTTGCATGAGGGCTATATCTCCTCCCCGGTGTCGTTCACATCAAAAGTGATAATCAATCCCCGCCTGCTTCATAATCCCATTGGCTGCGTGGCGAATGCGTATCTCTCCGTCAACCGGAAAATTTTTACCGGTAATGGGGCTGTGCCAGATGTCATGGTCGCCTTTTCCATGGCGTACAAAATGACACCCGTGTGCGCTGAGTATTTGGCGGACTTTCTTTTCATACTCCGCCATTACGCAATAACCGCCTGGCGTTCCATCTTGAAAAGCAGATGAATACCCCTATGCGGCTGCCCGTTCAACTCAAGAAGTTCCGGAGCCGCCATTTTAACCCGGTCAATCAACTTGTCCAGTGAAGCGTCCTCAAGGATTATGGGAATATCATCATTAAGGGCGTACCACCTGGACGCTTCGTCATCCCAGTTCAACATAACGGTGTATTCGGTCATAGTATCTCCTTGCATGGGCTATATCTCCTCCCCGGTGTCCCGCATTTTCAGCGTAGGGCCTTCATAATCACAATCCAGCAGATCGGCAATTCTTTTCATGTCATCTTCTGAAAAATTCCCCTTGCTCATTTTGTTTGAAACATTTTGCCGTGTAGTTCCCATCTTAGCCGCTAAGTCAACAAAAGACATATTACGACGCCCCATAATGATCTTAATCTTTTCTGCAAAGGTTAAAGGCATACATTCTCCTCTCTTAATATATACCCTTATTGGTTTACTTTGTCAACAAAATAAAAAAAAGTAAAAAAAATGCTGAAAAAGTACATATTTTACTTGACAAAGACAAATAAATGGTGTACATTGTTATTAGATAAACAAGATAAGGAGACCAAAACCATGACCAAGACCGAACTGAAAGCCAAAGTGATGACCCTGGGCAACAAACTGGCCCCCCGCACGGGAGACCGCCGGGCCGCCTTCGTGCAGGCGTGGATCATCGTGAAAGCCGGGGGCCTGGAACTGGCCGTCCGGGGCGTGTCCTTCGGGAACCGCCAGGAAGCCCTCCGCCGCCTGGCCGCCTATAACCCCGCCGATGTCAGGGCCGTGCTGGTCCCGGAGCCGGAGAATC
>JAITBO010000092.1 GCA_031283505.1 Treponema sp.
TTTTGGGCAATTTTCTTTTGCTGTTCGGTAATAGCAGGATTGTTTAAGAGCGCCTTTTCAACAATGTTGATTTTCTTTATGCGGTTCTGGTATTGCGCTGACCCCTTGTCCCCCTCGAAAGATTTCAGGGAACCGCGGAGGAGGGAAAGCTGGGCGAGGAGTTCTTTGCGCTGCGCGTCCTGGGCCTCGGCGAGTTTTTGTTCTTTCATGCGGTTCATGGCTTCCCGCCGCGCCGCTACTTGGGTTGTGTCCCCAAATTCCTCGGTGAGGGCTAAAAGCAGTTCGTCGGCATCGACAAAGTTTTCATCGTTGGGATTTACAAACACATGGGATTTTGTTTTGAGCAGCTGGTCTATCCAGTTTGCCTTCCGCTGGACCAGGGAGACCGAATAATTGTCAATGGTTCCCCCCGACATATAGGTATGGAGATGCACCGCGTCCTGGCTGTTCCCCTGGCGGTCGATCCTGCCGTTGCGCTGGATAAAATCGGAGGGCCGGAAGGGAATGTCGAAATAGTGGAGGGCGGCGGAGTTCTCCTGCAAATTAAGCCCCTCGCCGATACAGGCGGTGGAGCCGATGAGGATCTTATAGGTCCCGTTGTTGAATTTCTCCACCGCCTGGGACACTTCCTTTTCAATCTGGCTGTCGCTCTGGAGGCCGCCTGATTTGGTAAACCCGTTGACGATGACCATTTCGCTATCTTTAAAACCGGCGTTTATTAACGACTTTTTTATTTTTTGATGCATGTCAAAGGAGCCGTCGCTTGAAAACACCCGGTCGCAGAACACCACCTGCCCGGCTTTGGTAGCCTCATAAATCCCCCGGGCGTTCGCTGCAAGCTGTTCCAGTTTGGGATTCTTCCAGTCCTTGTAGGTGTCGGGGTCAAAGAGTTCTATGTCCAGGGATGCGGTGCGAAGCTGGGAATAAAAGGTCAGGAAGTTCTGGCCGGGGTACAGCGCTTCCCGGTCTTCCTTGGGAGTCATTCTAAATCTTTCAAGTTCCGCCGACACGGCCTTGATAACTTCGGATTGTTTTTCATCAACGGGAATGAGGTTGGGCTTGTTGAAGGCGTCCGGTTTTTCCAGGTTGATTTTTACCGGGTCGTTCTGGTAATCGGTATATTTAAAAAAGATGCTTTGCAGGGTCTGGATATTCTTAAACCCGGTGAGGATTTTTGACTGGCCCACCTGACCGGTCTTCCAGTCATAGGTAAAGCCGGTTTCTATTGGCTTCCTGGGAAACAAGGGAAAAACTCATCCGCTCCCCGTCGCCGATAATGAAACTCCCGGTTGCTTCGTCGAACCGTGAATACTTTCCGTTTGTTGAAAAGCCGCGGGGAATAAATCTGTACTTCATCGTTTACCGCCACGCCCGAAACGGAGGCCGGCGCCACTTTCACAACGGAGGGATCGCTTGATTTCCATTGCAGGGATTTGGAATCGGCGGCCGCGGCGTTTGCTCCCGCCAAGGTCGCCTTGAGGGTTTTGGTTACCCCCTTCTCAATCGTGATGATGGTGTCCCCTGAGTAGTTAATATAGGTCTGCTCAACACCCGAAGCGGCAACGGACACCAATAGCTCGCAGGTCGCCAGCGCCGCGCCTGAGTTCACGGCAACGAGGCTTGCGGTAATAATAGCCGATCCCGCCTGGCGGGGATCGAGGATACAGACCGAGTTGGTCCCGCTGGCCGAAACAATGGCGGAAGCGTTGCCGCCCTGGGCGGTGCGGGATGCGTAGGACACTCTGGCCGCCACGCCTGACACCGGAATCGCCCATACAAAGGCATCGGGATTGGCAAGACCGCCATAGCAAGAAATTTCGGCATAGGCCGAATGGTCCGCTGCAACGCGCCTTCCGTCTTGTATTTGTATACAGTCAAGTATATAATCCAAGCATACATTATAATGAAAGGAGTGATGCGGTTATGACGTTTGATTCACAAAAACGCACGGAGCGCGCACAAAACGGCGGAAGCTGCGGGTACAAAAACGGGTGGTACGTATTGGATTTGAAAGGTACGCACGCTCAAATCGGCTATGACCACGGGGTAATGCTGGCGGAGGAAATTCGCGACTACATCGAAGAGGTCCGCCAATATGTTTGGGTGTGCATGGGGGTTGACTACCACTATGCCCGTGGCGACATCACACGACTCTCGGACGGCAAACTATCCGCTGAGATGGTTGCGGAAATGAACGCCATCGCGACAGGCGTAAATGACATTCTCAAAACAAACTACGACATCTGGGATATCGTAATGATCAACTGGATGGAGGGATGGTCAGGCTACGCATTTGACGCGACTCTTGCGTATAAATACTATTCGAAAATTGTCAGGAACGGCACGGCGTATTTGACTCCGCCTGTCAGGGTGCATCGCGACCACTGTTCGGCGTTTGTTGCCACAGGCCGTTACACGGCCGATGGAAAACCGGTAATGTATCACAACTCGTTTAATGTGTTTGAGACAAGCGGCTACGCCAATGTCATCGCGACAATCACTCCTGAAAAGGGGCATCGCTTTACCATGCAAACACAAATCGGATATGTTCATTCCATGGCGGATTTCTACATTGTGGAAGTCGGCAATGGGCAGTACGACCGTGTAGCAATTACGGAAACGACAATCGGCGGATTCAACCGCTACAACAAGGACGGCATTCCGGAATTTGACCGCATCCGCCGCGCTGTTCAGTATTTCACGTCAATCAACGACGAGGGTGACGCTGCTTCATTTGTCAAGATTATGCGTACCGGTGAGAGCGGCGACTACGCCAACACCTGGTTGATCGCGGATTACCGCGACAACTCAATCTGGGAGTTTGAAGAAGGGCTGGAATTCTATAACGTCACTCACAAGTATTCAAATGACGAAAAGCCCTATTTCTTCGGCGCTAATTATCCGAAACATCCGCAAATCAAGAATCTTGAATGTTCCAATGACGGCGGCGAAGACATCCGCCGTCACCAGGGCGCAAGACGTGTACGTCAGCCGCATTTGGTGGAGGCGTACGGCAATAAAAGCGAAATAGATCTTAAAACCGGTGAAGCTATAATCGCCGATCATTATGACGTTTACGATGAGGTTGAAACCAACGGCAACAGTCGTACTGTCTGTTCGCACTACAATTTAGACAAACGGGAGTATATGTCCGATCCGTCACGTCCAAAACCGTATCAGCCCCGCGGTGCGATTGACGGAATGGGCATTGACTCGAAGCTTGCCGCGGATTTACAGCTTAATGCCCGCTGGGGCAGCAGTTGCGGTGCCGCATGGTTCGCAGATGAATTCCTGGAGAAGCATCCGCAATTCGACCACCTGCGTCCGTTCCTGCATGATCGTCCGTCACAGTCATGGACGGTGCTGCCGGAAGTTAAAAAGTAGTGCATATTAAAGCCCGCAAGTGAAACAATAATCTTCCGCCCGGCAGTGGCAATAAAAATTGACCGATGCCGGGTTTTCTTTTTCAGTTCAATGATTCAATCGAAACTGTTTACCCGTTCCGGGTATGCGTAGTCAGAATATTGAATACCGACATGAGGGCGATAGCCTTGAGGTACTGGAATGGGTGATCATTGATAACGCCTTTAAGCCCCGCGGCTCCCTGGGGATCGGCGGCCGCCATATTGCCAAGGCTTACGGCATAACCGTCCGGCCTTATCAGGGTATGCCAGGCAACCTGGACCCGGCTCTGGGAATAACTGATGCTGGAGTTGTACGAACCGAACAGTTTTGAGTTCTGCGGGATTAAGAGATACGTTCCGTCCAGGCTTGAGTAGACATTTTTGGAAATAACCGCCGTAACTTCCCCCGGCAGATCGGTGTTGATGTTGCTGGTCAAGGTCGCTTCAAATATCGTCCCCTGCCAGATCGTAGCCGGCCCCAGCCACACGCCGTTCCCCGCGTTTTCCCTTCCCGCCGTATGGAACTGCTGTTTTCCGCTCTGGTCATTCTGATTCGCGTAGGTTGACGGCGAACCATAGCCCGGCGTTCCCCCCTGCCCGTAAGAGGAAAGCATCTGCGCCGTGTAGTCTTCTTTGGAGGGCATACCAAAACGGGCGTAAGGATTGGCGGTTTCAGATGGGGAAACCATATCCCCGGAGGGCATACTGCCCTGGGCGTACTGCCGTTGGGTAGGGTTTATCCCCTTTATGCCGGAGACGGTTTTCCCCTGGAGGGGATCGTTTCGGGTGTCGGGGCGGCCTGGACCGGTCCCGCTTCCGGAAACCGCTGCCGGTTCGGCCTTCTTTTCGGGAGGCGGGGCATAGCGATATTCGGGGTTCACTGGCGGCAGATCGTTGAGGATTTCCTCATCGTCCTCCGGTTCCTCAACTGCAATGGGTTTCTCTTTTCCTTTTTTAGGGACCAGGGCCGAATAGTCTACCGGGTTCATGACGGCGGTGTCCGGCTTTTTGGCAGCCTGGGTTTTCTTTCCCTTAAAGAGGGGAGCGATAAAGGTGGCGCCGATAATGAAGAAGGCAAGGGTTCCCACGCCGATACGGAGGATAAGCTGCTTATTGAGCTTGTGGGGACCGTCATTGAGGACGGTAGCGGCGGGCGCTTTGGAGGGGGCAAAAGGCCGCGGTTCCTCCTCGGTGT
>JAITBO010000099.1 GCA_031283505.1 Treponema sp.
TTGCGGAAATTTTGTACAACTGAAAATTTTAAGAATTTTGACCAATTTCGGCTATTTTGGGCCAAATTTTCCATAAAATTCATGATTTTTTATATAATTTATGGCTGAATAGTTACGAAAAAATTAAGATTTGTAACCCAAAAAACCCCGTGTATCTCCGTGGTTTTTCTTCTTAAACTGCCTGTTTTAGACACAAAACAATATAAGAATAAAAATTTTTCCTTATCTATATGCTTTGCGGTAATTGATATATTGGTACATTTAGTCTTGACAACCTATTAGGTTATCTTTACTCAATGCTCTCCCCGGTCCGTATCCCGTCGCCAATCCACCCGATGATCACTTCAAGCCGTTTTTTGATGGCTGAGGAAATATCGATCTTGGAAGCGACGAAATCTGAAACATCGGCGCCGGACACGCTGTAGATCAGGACACCTTCGTCCAAGGGTTCAATGTAAAGATGGGCAATAAACTTGTTTTCCCGTATAGCCGGGATAAAGAGATAGGTCAGGCTCCTGAAATTGGTCAAGCTGAAGGTGAGGCCGTATTGATCCACGGAAATATCCGCCCGGTAATAGGAATTCCCGAAATTAGCGTCTTTGAGGCGTAAATACATGGTTTCCTGTTGGGGAACCGATGAAGCGGCGGGAGGATCCGGAATGGCGGAGGCCCTTTTCGGGCTTTCAAGGCGGGTCGCTTCCTCAAACAGGGGGATGTTTTTGTCCCTGGTAGCCGAATGGTACAGACGACCTTTTAATTGCCGCACTCTGCCGCAGGCGTTGTATACCGCAAGCAGGTCCGGCAAATTTTCGGAAAAGGGAATGACCAGGAGGGACTCGATTAAAAAACCAGGCTGTTGCCCGGAGACGAATTTTTGAATGGCAGCGCCCGCCGGGATGGAGGGGAGCAATCGCAGGGAGACCGTATCTTTTGAGGAGACAAGTTCGCCGTTTTCCGAAAATATTGTTTCCCGTTTTGCTTCATCATAATTAGGGAACAGTTCATCAAAAGAACGGCGCTGGGCGCAAACCGGCGCGGTATGAAATAAAATGACGCACAGAAAAACAAGAAAAAAGCGCACTAATACGCTCCCTTACCCTTCAGCACAATCCCGGAGGTCTTATACAGCACCCAGAAATCAAGCCAAAGGGACCAGCTTTGGAGATAATAGGTGTCGTAAACGACCCTGTCGCTGTAATCTGTATCTGACCGGCCCGACACCTGCCAAAGGCCGGTCATACCCGGTTTGACCGAAAAAATACGGCTGAAATCGTCGCCGTATTTTTTTACTTCATCTTCCGTGATCGGCCTGGGCCCCACAAGACTCATCTCTCCCTTTAAGACATTGATAATTTGGGGGAATTCATCAAAACTGGTACGGCGTAAAAACCGTCCGATAGGGGTTATCCGGGGATCGTCTTTGAGTTTATGGTTGGTCTCCCATTCCTCGCGGACATTCGGATCCTCCAGCAGTTTTTTTAACCGCTCTCCGGAATCCATAACCATGGATCTGAATTTGTACACCCCTATAAGTTTGCCGTTAAGTCCGAGCCTGTTGTGTTTATACAAGACGGGACCCGGAGTAGTTATCTTAATAAGAAAGGCGATAAAAAGCAGAAAAGGAAGAATAATGATCCCGCCGACTATGACAATGGATAAATCGACAAGCCGCTTAATCCCCAGGTTCCAGGGCATTTTTAACCGATGGCTGGTGGCCAGGCCCAGGATTCCGTCAAAATCACGGACAGACATCCATATATTGGTAACATCGAAGAAATCAGGGATCAGTACGCTATAGCGAAAGGATTCGATTGAATCCTTAATCAGCCGTGTGGCGTTTGTCCGTTCCAGTTTCGGCATAGCGGCAATCGCCATTTTTATATTAAACTTCCTGATAATTTCGGGTCCCAGGTTGGTATCATGAATAATGGGAATTCCCCGATAAGAGTCCCCGGAAGCGGGATCGTCATCCAGGATCAGAACCGGTACATAACCTATCCTTCTATTCAAGAGGAGCCGGTCAACGACCAGCTTTCCGATAGGACCGGCGCCAAAAATAACCGCAGGGATGCCCTTAAGCTTTAGTCTTTTTAGCATTGAGTGAGTGCAGGAACGGCATACCATTAAAACATAGAATGAAACGACAAAACTGATGATAAAAGCAACTGAAATGGCGCCGAATTCCCGGTCTTCAATATACCGGGAAATAATGATACCTCCGTGGGCAATCAGGGAGGAAATGGTAAAATTTTTAAGCTCTTCCGCCGGGGCCAGGGATATCCCCGGATACAGATGAAATATTTGAAAAATGATGATGAATATAGGAAGGTACGGCCAATAAGTGACGAAAGATTTGAAGTTAATGGCCGATAAATCATAAAGGTTAACCAGGAAGAATCCCGCGCCAAATGAGAACATAACCCCAAGCAGATCCGATATGCCCAGAATAACCGTGATTGATGCTGAAGATGTATGTCTATACCTGGCCCGGTACCAAATATTAAATTCGTTGAAGGTCATATAAATATAATGATAGAAATCTCTTTTTTTTACAAGATTCGGGCAAGCGTACAATCTTCACGACTGTATGCCCAGCTTACGCCTGCGCCTGTTCGAACGCGTTCCAAGGGAAGAACGATAGATTTGTTCCAGTTTTTCCGTCATGGTTTCTATGGTCCATCCCTGGGCATGACGTTTCGCCTCCACAACTTTACACCGGTATAATTCATCGTCTTCCAAAAGATTAAACACCCTCTCTATGAATTCCCGGGGGTCGTTTTTAACCATAAAACCGCCGTTATCCCCATTCATCACCTGGATGGTGCCCATGGCGCCAATCGCCACCACCGGCGTACCGGACAACATAGCCTCAATGGTTACAAGCCCCTGGGTCTCCGTTAAAGAAGGGAAAACAAAAATGTCGGACATACCGTAGATCAAAGCCAGGTCTTCCCGGGCGACATAACCGGTAAAAACACAATAATCCTGAATCCCAAGCCGCTCGCATTCTTCCGTATAGAAGTACAGATCAGGTCCGTTGCCGACGAACAAGAAGACAACTTCCGGATGTTTCGCGGTGATTTCCGGCCCTATTTTCAACAAAAAATCTATATTTTTCTCTTTGGCTATACGGCCCGCAAACAACAATATTCTCTTAGCGGCAAGCTTGGGATATTTTTCAGTCAGTATGGCCCGGAATTGGGCTGTTTCGGAAGCTCTATGACTGAATACCCGGGGATCTATTCCTGTCGGCAGCAGGTATGTTTGCTTTTTTACTTTGTATTTTCTGACTACATCCTGAATCTGCAGGGTAGGTACGATGATTACATCAGCCCGCCTCAGAATGTTTTTATGAATCCCCCGTATGATTGCACGCAGCAGAAAGGTCGGAACCAGGGGAATATAGTTTGCCGCATAATCTTCCCACAAGGTATGAAACGTATAGATGACCGGCAGACGGTGAAGCTTTGCGTACTGAAAACCGAATTCGGCAATGACAAATTCGGTATTTATATGGATGATGTCAGGATTAAACGCTTCAATCTGTCTGGAAACCCAGAACCATTTGCTGAATTTCGCTATCCGGTCTTCCTTGGAAATGATAAACGGAAGGGAAGGCACCCGGATGACCAGGGGCTCTTCTTGTTTCTCGTGTGCCGGATCCTCCTTTAAGCTGCTTTTCCCGGAAGTTATCCGTTCGGCTTCTTCGGATTCAGGATAATGGGAACAGATGATCATGACTTCATTTCCGGAACGCACCAGGGCATGGGAAAAAGAATCCACCGAAACGGTAACGCCGTTTATGCGGGGCCAATAGGCGTCGGTAAACATTACTATCTTCATATTATTTGGCGGCACTATAAAAGGCCTTTTGCTCCGGACAGTGAGTCAAGCCATACGGGGATACCCTTGAATCCGTGAAAAAACATACTGAAATCCCGATACCAACTCATGTTGCATTCGTTGCAGGGAGGACGTATCAAATCTTTTTCCTCCATCGTGAGAATATTCCCCAGCACGTAAGGAAGCTGCATACAGGGACGCACATCAAAAAACCAGTCTACAAAAAACACATGGCGGCCGCCGTGGCAGGCGTATTTTGCGGTGGCCGGATCCTTGAGGTAATGAATAATATTCCGCATGGAGACCGGCATATTGATGATCCCGTACTTTCCTGTCTTCCTGAGCCTGATTGCGTCTTTCAGACCATGGATAACTTTTTCCCGAGACAGGCTTATCCCATCGCCTCCCAGGGGGTACACTCCTGATTTCGAGAATGTCGGATAATTCAGGGAAATGAAATCAAATCCCATGTTCCTGGCCCGGGCGCATACTTCCTCCAGCTTGTCATAATTGTCGTTCCAGATGAGAACGGAAGCCATAGTCTTGAGGGTAGTTTTTTTCGCCATTTCCATGGCTTTTGCCATCTCGTCCATGATATTGGGTATCTTGCGGGATTCGGCCATAGTAACCGGGTCCCCGGAATCAAAAGAAACGCTCAAAAGATCACACCCGGCGCCTTCCAGCCGCTTTAGAATATCGCCGCGCATCAGAAGCTGGGGGGCGGCGTTTAAAACCGCGTTGTTCATTTTTCGCCTGGTCGCAAGCTCCACAAAATCAACCACATTAGGGTGAAGGAGAGGCTCCCCGCCGGTGATGGTAAGGTGTGACACCCCGAAATCGGCAAGCCGGTTAATTGCTGCTAAGGCTTTTTCCTTATCGACAAAAACTTTGGGCTGTTGTTTCCATATATCGCAGAACGAACATTTAGCGATACAGGCGTTGGTGATCGCAAACTCCGTGAACCGCAATCTTCCCTGGAGATAGTTTTTTGTAATGTTTCTTTTCTTGCCGTATGCCATACAATCTGCCTCAAACTAACTCATGTCCCATAATTTTATATAGTCTGTTTCTTTGCCGGCAATTTTATCCGGCTTGACAGTACTATTTCAAATCCGTGTTCCGTCCTGCCGGAAAGATGTCCGGCATTAGTAACGATTCTGTATCCAGGCTGGAGAGAAAAACAGAGCCACTCATAGGGAGCCCATTTGCCGAGAACGCTAAAAGTGGAGGTATAGACCGGTGTTCCGGTGGGCGGCCTGGTGATGTCATAGACTTCGGGGGAAGGGCGGTAATTATCGCCGTCAAAAATATCGGTCCCCGACCGCTCCCCCTGGGCGGCAAAAACAAAGGAGAATACGCAGGACCACTGCGCAAAACTGTGGTACCCTGCCCATAAAGCGCCGGCGATTGAATCCGGTCCGAAGGGCGTGCCGGTCCATGAACGGGCGGTTATTCTTTC
>JAITBO010000215.1 GCA_031283505.1 Treponema sp.
ATTGGGACAGCTTTCTTTCGGCGTTTGGGGAAGACAACCACGAAGTAGGGAAAGAGTACACGGTAGGGATAGAAGGGAACAATTGCCGGTTGCGGCATCGGATCAGGCGGGCATTTCGCAGAACTTGTTGTTTTTCTAAGAAGTTGTTCAACCACAGGAAAGCTTTTGATATGGCTTTTTTTTACATCAATTATGGTTTTGTTTGAGAACCCATCATACTTTGTGGATCACCTTCCGGATTTGTTCTATCGTTTCTTCTTTGTTTCTCATGCCTATAGTTTATTGTATATTATTATATGTGTCAAGTTATTATTACGCAGTTCCTTATCTGCCGAATGCGTTTGGATTATACGATATGCACGGGAACGTGTGGGAGTGGTGCTGGGACTGGTACAAGGCGGACTACTATGACTATTCTGAAGCGCTGGAGCCCAACCCTGATGGACCCGATGCTGGCGCTTTTCGTGTGCTACGGGGCGGGAGTTGGGACCACGACGCACCGGGCGTGCGTTCGGCGAGTCGGTACTACGGTATGCCGAAGTATAAGAACGAGTTCGCTGGCATCCGGCTGGTACGCTCCCAGTAATGCCCTGCAGGGGCGCCTGGCGCGGCCCCTATATGTTTAAAAGAAAGTGTCCGCGAATGGACGCTAATTTTCACGAATTATTCGGATAAATTAGCGTCCATTCGCGGACCTTTTTTTCTTTCTCCTCTTTCCTCCGTGTAACTCTCCGGTAATTTACGGAGTAAATTACCGGTAATCCGTGGTTAAATTTTGGGTAGTGATCTACAAAGTATAATAGAGGGGGTAATGACAACAGGGAAAGAGCACACGGTAGGGATAGAAGGGAACAATTGCCGGCTGAGGCATCGGATCAGGCGGACATTTTGCAGGACTTGTTGTTTTTCCAAGAAACTGTTCAACCACAGGAAAGCTTTTGATATGGCCTTCTTTTACATCAATTATGGCTTCGTTTGAGAACCCATCATACTTTGTGGATCACCTCCGGAATTTTAACCACGGAGGAACACGGAGTTTTTATTATTAATCGGTTTTCATCTCCGTGAAACTCCGTGTCCTCCATGGTTTTTTGCCACGAAGTACCGTTAGATCAAGGGTACTGTGCCCTTTGGTGGTTATTAGCCGGACAATTTAGGCATACTCTCATTTCTATGCGTTTATCCTGCCCTCTCAGATCCTTAAATATAATGCCGCAGGCTTTTTTCCTCCTGGAAGCCGGAGATTTTTGCCAGGACAAAGGCTGCGAAGGAACAGATCATCACGTCCAGGAAGGTCCCTACGGCGATGAGGTAGAAGGCCAGGGGCTTCAGGATAAGGTAGCCCGCCTCGAAACCCCGGCCATATCCCACACTGATGACCGCCAGGGCGGTATAGGCCCCGTCTCCGGGATGCCGCGCCAGGAGGAAAGATATAAAGATCGCCCGGAGGCCTATGGACACTATGTCCGCAACGGTGATCCCCAGGCTGGAATAGGACTTGATGATCACAATGAACGCCACTGCCGCAACCATGGCGCTCCCGGCCCGGCCAAAGGTGGAAAGGAAGGGCAAAAAGACAGTGTTGGCCCTCCGGCGGACGCCGAGATTTTCCTTGATATGCCTCAGGAGGACCGGGAGGGTAAAGTTGATGTCCCCGGAAAAGAACGCGGCTATGGCCGGCCCCAAGGAACCGTAAAGCACGGCCCAGGGGTTGATCCTGGGTTTGATAACATAGAGGAACAGGGGAATAATACCAAAAGCCAGAGTTACGCTAAAGACCCCCAAAAGAAGGATCATATCCCGAAATACCCCGGCCTGAATAATCCCACGGTACCGTACTGCCCAATACGCGCTTAGGGCAATAAGCACCGGGGACAGAATTTCCGAGAAAAGGGCGATGATGTGGTAGAAAATCCGGGACAGGGAATCCACCAGGGAGATGACCTGTTTGGAATAGTTCCGGTCATAGGAAAGGCCTATGCCCAGAAAGAAAGCGAAGATATATACCGGAAAAAGGTACACTCCGCCGGATGTCAGGGCTACAAACATATTTGAAGGAAAGAGTTCCACGATGCTTTCCCGTATTCCCAGGGAAACCACTTCAACCTGTTCTTCTATTAAAATGGGAATACGACCGGGGGGAAAGAGCAGGGCGGCGGCTATCCCCAAGGTAATGACAAATACGGAGCTTACTATCATCATCAGGAAAGATCGCACTATCGTACCCCAGAATCCACCGTCCTGGCGCAGTTCATAAATCCCTATGGCCATGGAAAAGACCAGGACCGGTACGGCGGCGTACCGCCCTATTCTGATGGCAATATCTTCAAGCCAGACAAGCCATTCCATGATAGAGGGATTGTCCTGGGGGAGCAAAAAACCCAGCGTCAAGCCCAGAATAGAACCGATTAAGAATTTGACCCAAACCTTCATAGGCGAATCATACTTCATTGGCTGGCCGGGGTCCATACCCCGCATTGCCTAATAATTAATCTAGTTGAAAAGGGGCGGTTGCCCAGAAACAAAAACCTAGCCAAAATCAGGCCACCGGGTCCTGACCATCCTCCTGACAGGAGCCTTTTTCACCATACTCTTTTTCCCGGTTTAGTTTCAAGATCTGCCCAACCGCCTCGTTCAGCCTCCGGTTCAGTTCTACCGGGTTATTCCCCGCCCTCCGCCGCAGAAGCTC
>JAITBO010000258.1 GCA_031283505.1 Treponema sp.
AGCCTGTATTTCTGTGGGTCAAGTTTAGTCTAAAGGCGGAGGGTCTTTTAGCGACTGAAAGCCGCGTTGGGGCTAAAGCCTCCTAAAATGTCCTTTATGTTAAAGCAATCTAAAGGTTACGACTGAAACTCGTCTTGACTTTTTTTCTTAAAATTTTTTCTTCTCTATCGAGGCTTTCCCAAAACCGTGCGCGTTAGCGCATGGTCCATTAGTTTGGGGCAGGTTCCTTCATGCTTAAAGACTGAAATTTTGGAACAGCCCCGGCTTAATCTCCATGAAACCGCAACATTAGGGTCCAAAAAACCGCCCAACGCAACCAATATCTTAACGGCTGGCGGCGCCAGGGACCTTTACCAGAACGCAGGAGAAGGTTATCATATATAGAAGAGCCGTTATGAAGATTTTTAATCTAGCAAATACTTTGGGTTTTGTCGCAGCCGGACTTCTGATATGCTTTACGGGTTGTCAACGAAACGATACTCAGGTACATCCTGCCTATACCGTGTACCGGGATATTTTCGGCGTTACAGAAGGTAAAATTCAGCCCGCTGAAACCTTAGCTGGGAGGGACAACCCCTTTATCTACGGAATGAACCTGGCCTCCGAAGTCCTTTACAAAGAATCGCATTCTGTGTTTAAGAACGGCGTTGCGGACGCCTTTTTCAGCGGCGGCATGACAGCGGCGGCCCTTGACGGCTATGGCGATATAACAATGGAAGGATTCTTCCGGCCTGTTAAAGCCATTTTCGATTTTATCTCGAATGAAGGCCAGGATCAACTTGTTGTTTACCGTGAAGATCCGATACGGCCCCATCTGCCACTGCCATGGATCATCGGAGCCGCGATTCTTCTGTTTTGCGTACTTATTTTGTTATTCATTCTTTTCCAGCGGAAGCGGCAGGCTGGTTCCAGGCTTGAGCAGATAGTCCATGACCGGACCATTGAACTCGTGAGGCAGGACAGGCTTTTGCACGTGGTAAACGATCTTGCGACAATTTTACTATCATCTGATGAAGATGATCTTAAAAGCGCGCTTGATCGCGGTGTTGAGATGATCGCCCGGTGTGTTAATGTCGATCATGTCTATGTCTGGAAAAATATTCAAAAAGACGATGGGCAACTTTACTATACGCAGATTTACGAATGGATTAAAGATGTCGCACGGCAGAATGTTCCTTTGGTGGAATATACCTACAAGGAGTCTTTTCCCGGTTGGGAGGAACGGCTCGGCAAAGGAGAGTTTATTAACGGCCCCGTAGAAAGTTTGTCTGCCCAGGAGCGTTCACGGCTTGAGCCGTTGAACGTTAAGTCTATCCTGGTTGTTCCGTTGTTTTTGAAGGACATTTTTTGGGGTTTTGCCAGTTTTGATGACTGCCGTCATGAACGGAGTTTTCTTGAGGAAGAGGTAACTATACTGCGTTCCGGTTCCATCATGATCATTAATTCTATCCAGCGCAACGAGATGGCCCAGCATCTTAAAAGCGCGTTTGAAGCGGCAAACGAAGCAAACCGTGCCAAAAGTGATTTCTTGGCAAACATGAGCCACGAAATTCGTACACCGATGAACGCCATTATAGGCATGACCTCTATCGCTAAAGCTTCCTCTGAAATTGAACGAAAGGATTACTGTCTTTCAAAGATTGAGGACGCTTCCAATCACCTCCTGGGAGTTATCAACGACATACTGGATATGTCTAAAATTGAAGCGAATAAATTTGAGCTTTCTCCCACGGAATTCGGTTTTGAAAAGATGCTCCAGCGGGTAGTCAATGTTATCAACTTCAGAATAGACGAAAAACACCAGCACTTTTCGGTTTATATTGATAAGAGAATACCCCGTACGCTGATCGGAGATGATCAGCGGCTTGCCCAGGTGATAACGAACCTCCTGAGCAATGCGGTTAAGTTCACCCCCGAATATGGTTCCATCAAACTGAACGCTGTCCTCGAAAAAGAGGAAAATAATATTTGTATCATTCAAATTGAAGTGATCGATACAGGCATAGGCATAAGCCACGAACAGCAGGGCCATCTTTTTAAATCTTTCCAGCAGGCCGAAAGCAGTACTTCCCGCAAATTCGGTGGTACGGGGCTGGGTCTTGCCATTTCCAAGCGCATCATCGAGATGATGGACGGCAGGGTTTGGATAGATTCTGAAATTAATAAAGGCTCAACCTTTGGCTTTACGATACAGGCAGGCCGGGGCAGGGAAGAAAAACGCAGTATGTTCGGTCCCGGTATAAACTGGAGTAACGTCCGGATACTGATGGCCGATGATGACCCGGTTGTCAGGGAATATTTTTTGGAGATCCTCCAGAACTTCGGTATTTTCTGCGATGCCGCCTCGAACGGCAAAGAAGCTATAGATCTCATTGAAGGAAAAGGGCCGTATAACATCTACTTTGTAGACTGGAAAATGCCCGGCATAAACGGCATAGAGCTTACCCGCAAGATTAAGGAAAGGGAAACCGATAATTCCATAGTGATAATGATCTCCGCTACTGAGTGGAACGTAATCGAAAATGACGCTAAAAGTGCGGGGGTAAACAAATTCCTTCCAAAACCTCTATTCCCGTCGGCTATTGCGGATGTTATCAACGGATGCCTTGGCGTGGAAAATATTACTGCCACCGAAAAAGAGCAGGACAGGAGAATTGATAATTTTGAAAATTACCGCATTATTCTGGCCGAAGATGTAGAGATTAACCGGGAAATTGTATTAACCGTCCTGGAACCGACAAAACTGGTTATAGACTGCGTGGAAAACGGCGCCGTTGCTCTGCAGCTTTACCAGGAAGCACCTGAAAAATACGACATGATCTTCATGGATGTACAGATGCCGGAGATGGACGGTTACGAGGCAACCCGCCAAATCAGGAAGTTTGAGCAGGAAAGAGATTCTGGACAATCCTCCAAATCTCAAAAGAAAATTCCCATAATCGCTATGACCGCAAACGTATTTCGGGAAGACGTTGAGAAGTGCCTCGATGCCGGGATGGATGATCACCTGGGAAAACCTCTCGATTTTGACGAGGTTTTGGTAAAACTACGCAAATATTTGCCTAACGATAAAGGGTTTCCCAAAATTTCATTTTTGGGACAGGATCGATAACGAACGTTTTTTTGTTAAGGAGTAATTCATTATGAAACGAGTTAAACATCTTGTTGTATTTCTCGTGTGCGCCGCAGTAGTGTTTCTAGCGGTGGGCCTTGCCTCCCTGGTGCAGACGGATTTTGGCAGGATTACGGTTACTTCCGGCTTTTTTGAGACAACTGTTCCCGACGGACCTGCGGGCAGCGGCATTACAGGGCGTATAGCCTACAAGCTCTACGTGCCCAAAGGCGTGGACGCCGCCAACCCCACTCCGGCGGTTCTGGTGATGCATGGCTACCAGAACGACAGGGAGACTTCCGCAGCCTACAGTATAGAGCTGGCCCGCCGGGGTATAGCCGCCCTGTCGGTAGACCTCTACGGCCACGGATATACCAGGCCCGGCATGAAGGGACGGGGCTGGGGCGCCCATAAGCTCACCAATTTGGACAAGACTGTTTCCGGTCCCCGGCGTTTCCTTATCATGATGACTTTCAGCGTCCTGGACTTCTTCCGTCCCGATATATCCCGGGGCGTCGTGGACAGTTCCATGGGCGGCAGGGACGCCTACCGCTTCCTTGAATCCCTTCCCTTTGTGGACAGTACCCGTATAGGCATCACCGGTCATTCTATGGGAACTTGGGCGTCCTGGTCTGTGGCCGCCGCCTTCCCCGGACACAAGGCCGTGGCGCTTCAGTGCGGCGAACTTATTTCCCCGGAGTATTACGATGCGGAAAGAGTCAAATTTAACAACGTACTTCTGATCCAGGCTCGGTGGGACGAATTTGATTACTTTCGGGATTATCAGCGAAACGTGATGAGTCTTGAAAAAACGCCCCTGCGGTATAGGGACTTTATGGGCCAGACTTCCCCGGTGGAGTGGAATAAAACCTACGGTTCTTTCGCCGACGGCAGCGCCCGGCGCATGGAACTCATTCAAAACAACCACCGGCTTACCACCCACGACGGTCACGCGCTTACCGCCGCCATGTACTGGTTTACCAACGCCCTGGACGCCGGGACAACCCTGGCTGATTCGGACCATATCTACATGATCAAGGAAGTATTGGCGCTTATCGCCATGCTCGCCGCCCTGACTTCCATACTGCCCGGCTTCCTCTTCCTTGCGGACTTCAAATTCTTCGCGCCCCTGATCCAGCCTTTGGAGAGGGAAAACCTCAGGCTTCTCCCCCAAAAAAGCAGAAGAACTACCGCCTTCATCTCCATCCTAGTAAGCGGCTTTACTTTTCCCTTCCTCGGTCAACTGGGTCACGGTCTTCTTCCCGTGCCGGAGAACCTTTTCCGCATGACCATAGGGACGGGCTTCATCACCTGGCTTACCTTCCTCATGATCGTGTCTCTCATCATGCTGATTTACTGGTACAAAAAGGGAGAAGGAAAGCGCATGGGCGTTACCCTCTACGATCTGGGGCTCGCGGATAAGGCGGCCCCAGGCCGTTTCAACCGGAGCGTTATTGCCAAATCCGCTTTGGCGGCCTTTATCCTTGCGGGGATCATGTACCTCCAGGTCTGTATCAGCACCGCGCTTTTCCAGCTTGATTTCCGCTTTATCTGGCCCTTCTTTAAACCCTTTACGCCGGAACGACTGGGGCAGTTTTTTGTCTACCTGCTTTTCTACGCCGCCTTTTTCACGGTTAATGCGGGGGCCAAACTCTACGGACAACTCCGGCTCCCGGAACGGCGGACCCCGGTGGCTACCCAGCTTGTCTGGTGGGGCTACAGCGTCTTCATCATGCTGGGCGGCGTGTTCATCATCGTCCTTATTGAGTACATCCCCTTCTTCATGGGGTTGGGCCCCGGCGTGGACCTTATCTTTTCTTCCCTTTTCGGCGGCCCCTTCATGTCGGTGATGATACTCCTCATCCCCCAGTTTGCGGTGTTCTTTTTTCTGTCAACATACCTGTACCGCAGGAGCGGCCGTATTTACACCGGCTCCTTCATCGTAGCGATACTGGCGAGTTGGGTACTCTGCGGGGGATCGGCGATGTTTTAAGGGCTGTGTCAATAACGAGGGAATCGTTCACCCCCTAAAACGTTAAAATTTACAAACAAGAATTTCCCTTTTTTGTTAGAACGAACAAAAATGACTTTTAAAGCCCAAAAATGGCGGATATCCTACCCTACGCCTTGTATGGAGTTCTGAGAGGATTTTATAAACAAGTTGAGCTCTGTAAAATTTTACATTTTCGTCATGGGGGTGAACGAATCGCTTGTTAATTAGAGGGGTGAAGTAATCGCTGGTTAACGACACTGCGCGCTGATAGCGGCCTTGTTCAAGGCCGCCGCCTTGCCCGGCAGTATCTTTGTCAGAAGCGCTTTTGTCTTTCGGTCAACAAAAGTCGTTATGTAGGCGTTTTTACCGATGCTTTCTATGGTGTCCCCCTCCCAATCGCCTACACGGGATTTCTCTTCAACGATTTTCGGGCGTTTAATGATGGAGACACGGCCACATATCTGGCCGCAACGGTCTTTTGCCCTTTCATCTCCGGGTCTTTCGCCGTTTCCCGGTATAGCGCTTCCGCCTTTATCCCCCCTGGGTTAATCGGGCAAACACCTTGGGCCGTGGAGAGAGCGGAGTTTACGGAGCAAACGGGGCGGCCTATAACACTTTGTCCTTTGGATATTGTCGGCGGGCAGGGGCCGCCGGGTTACGAAACGAGGGCGGCGGTATAATAGATAACAGCTCCAGTATGCCGAGGACCATACATAATATCATTTCACAATTCTCAACCGGTTTTCATACCGGCGGATACAGGTCGCTCGGATAGGGTACACCTCCGGCTGACCGGTTGATAAAATCCTGGATTATCTGCAAAAATTCGGAGGAAAAAATGTCCGCTTGTTATATGCTTTTATTCCGTGATATACTGAAAAATATGAAAACGGAAACCGCAGTTAGGGCGGCCTTGGCGGGGCGCGCTCATGAAATTGGGGTGATAGAAACTTCCGCCCTTGTCTTTTTTCCGGAACTGTATAATGCCTGTGCGGCCAATCTCTGCGGTAACTACAACAAATGCTGGACCTGTCCCCCATCTGTAGGAACTCTGGAAGCACAACAGGAAAAAATACTCCGCTGGAAGTACGCCCTGGTTTTTACCACAAAAATCGATCTTGAAGATACCTTTGACATTGAAGGAATGGAGAAGGGTCATAAGATTCACAACAGCCTTACTGCGGATATTCGGGAACAATTCGGTGCCTGTTCCATTTACGGCGCCGGAGGCTGTAAGGTTTGTGATGTCTGCGCATATCCCGAACCCTGCCGTTTCCCTGACCGGGCAGTTTCCGCCATAGAAGCGGCGGGGATCAGCGTGACCGACTTAAGCCGGACCGCTCATCTGAAGTACAATAACGGCCCCAATACGGTCACCTATTTTTCGATGCTCCTCTTTAATGAATAATTTGTATCTGGAATTCGTGCTTCGCGGATTTTTTTGAAATGCGAATTTTACGGCAAAAAAACTTCGTAAGGAGCAGGCAGCCTAAAACTTTGCGCCGCCGATTGTTGTTTTTATCAACGATTTTGTCAAGCTGTTTTGGGGTGAGCCTATCAAAGGGTGCTTTTTTAGGCAGGTACTGCCGTATCAGCCCGTTGGTGTGTTCGTTCAGCCCTCGTTCCCATGAGTGATAGGGATGGGTGATATAGATGTCCAGCGTAAGAGCTTGCGACAGGCTTTTATGCGCCGCGAATTCCTTGCCGTTGTCTGGCGTCAGGGTGTTCCGCATCTGCGCGGGTATCGGCTTGAAGGCGCGGATAACGGCCTTGCTCAAGGCCGCCGCCGTCTTGTCCGGCATTATCTTTGCCGGAAGCAATTTCATCTTTCAGTCAACAAATGTCGCCATGTAGTCGTTTTTGCCGGCGCTTTCTATGGTATCCCCTCCTAATCACCCGCACGGGACTTCTCTTCAACGAGTTTCGGGCGTTTAGCGATGGTCTTTTGCCCCCTTCCGATGGCCCGGTTTTGCCTGTTTTTGCCGGAAATACTTTTCCCTCCGATCAGGGTATAGCGCCCCAAACTGGCCTGAAATCTGGTCCGCAGACAGGTCTTGTTTGAACAAACGCATGATTTCCCGTGTAAGCGTATAGTCGTCAAGCCTGGGGCTTGGTTTGCCGAGTATCACCGACACATAGCATTTGGACAGCTTCATACCCACCATTGTCTGTAGGGCGTTTCTTTCGTCCAGGGTATAGTGTGTATACGGCATCGGCGGACCGAAGGTCCGATACCTCTGATAGATTGGTTTTGCAACTTTATTCTAGCGTGTTTACGAGGCCGTTTCTATGCCCTACTATTTTTGCACTTCAAAAAAATTCGGCCTTTTAAAACGGTATCCCGGTAATTTGCGGAATCCTGCTGTTCATTGTGCAAATAATTATTGTTTTTTGACAAATTTTTTAATGTCTGTGGGCAAATCATGGAATATACTACTGAGGTTGTATTATGACATCAGCGCCAAGAACGTTGTTTCATTAAGGAGTAAACCATGAACGATTTTTCGGCCCAATACGAGGAGATTTCCAATCTGTTGCAAAAGGGAAAATCCAAAGATATTGTCCTTGCGGTTCAAAAGATATTGGATGACGGGGCTCCGCCCGAGGAAATCTTGGACAAAGGACTCATCGCCGGTATGAGCATCATTGGCGGGAAGTTCAAACGGAACGAGGTCTTTGTCCCGGAAGTATTGGTAGCCGCCAGGGGGCTATGAATCATGCTTCGGCGGTCCTCAAACCGGCCTTGCAAAAAGCCGGGGTTCAGCCGATAGGAAAAGCGATTATCTGTACGGTAAAGGGAGATCTCCATGATATTGGGAAAAACCTGGTAAAGATGATGATCGAGGGGAACGGCATTGAGGTTGAATATCTTGGCGTGGACTGTAGTGAAGAAAAGGTGATTGAAGCGGTAAAGAATTCCGGTGCCAAGGTAGTATGCCTGTCCGCTCTGCTTACGACCACTATGATGGCCCAAAAAGATGTCATTGAAGCCATTAAGAACGCGGGACTGCGGGATCGCGTAAAGATTATGGTAGGCGGTGCTCCGGTGACCCAAAGTTTTGCGGATGAAATTGGTGCCGACGCTTATACGGCAGACGCTGCCAGCGCAGCCGAGGTATGCAAACAGTTCTACCTTGTCTGAGAAGCCGGACGTGATCATCACTATTGAAGGCAGGGAAGGATCCTGCCGGTCCGAAGAAGGGGAATCTCTTCTGGATACTCTGCGGCGCGGAGGAATATCCATGGATGCCCCCTGCGGAGGACACGGGAGATGCGGGAAATGCCGGGTGCGGATACTGAGCGGCAGCTTAAAAACGGGCAAGGGCAATACAAATGTTCCTTCCGTCGATGCCGGTTGGATGCGGGCTTGTACCGTATATCCTTCATCGGATCTGACGATAGCGCTTCCCCAAGCCCTGTTTGCCGGGGAGACGGCTGATGTTTCACCGGCAGAGGGGAAGACCATACGCCGCGCCGGGTTTGCCCTGGACATAGGAACCACGACGGTTTTTCTCCGGCTCCTGGACATGGATACCGGGGAAGCGGTTGACGCCCTTTCTGCCCTGAACGATCAGAGGATATACGGCGCCGATGTGATGAGTCGTATAAGTGCCGCAATAGAAGGGAAAACCGAAGCGCTTTTCCGGCGTATCAATTTCCAGGTTCGGGATATGCTTTCCCGGTTTGACCAGAAGTGGGATCTGAAAAAAAAGGAATGTCTTGCGGTGGCGGGAAACACTACCATGCTCCATCTCTTTGTAAACGCCGATCCTTCCCCCCTGGGAACTGTTCCTTTCACGCCGGTCTTCCTTGAAGCAAGGGAATTGCCCGGTTCATGCTTGTCCCTCACTGTGGAAACCGCAGTCCTTTTGCCTTCAATTTCCGCCTTTGTGGGCGCCGATATAACCGCCGGGATCGCCGTCACGGGCATGACGGAAGAAGACAAGATATCCCTGCTCATTGATATAGGTACCAACGGTGAAATGGCCCTCTTCCATAAGGGAAGGCTTTTCTGTTGTTCCACCGCCGCAGGTCCTGCCTTTGAAGGAGCGGGGATTTCCTGTGGAACCGGCGGCATAGCCGGGGCGGTGAACCGTATCGAAAAGCGGGACGGTTCCCTCTGTTTTTCCACCATAGGCGGAAGCCCCCCTGTGGGGGGCTGTGGTTCCGGCCTGGTAGACGCTATTGCCATCATGCTGAATGAGGGGGTGATAGACGAGACCGGCGCCTTTACCGGTGAAGAAGAGTCCTTCCCCATAACAGAAGGGATAGCCCTTACCCAGGGAGACATCAGGCAATTTCAGCTTGCCAAGAGCGCCATCATTTCGGGGATAAAGATACTCTGCAAGGCTGCGGGGCTGGAGCTTGACGAGGTAGAACAAGTGTATATTGCCGGGGGACTCGGCATGTATATAAGCCTGGACAGCGCGGTACGGACCGGCCTCCTGCCTCCTTGTTTTAAAGGCAGAAGCGCTGTCTGCGGGAATACCAGCCTTGAAGGTGCTGTCCGGCGCCTTACGGATCCCGGCTTTCCGGTCTTCTGTAACGATATTATCACTAAGAGTATAACTGTTGAGTTAGCGGCGGATCCCGCTTTTATGGAAGAATTTACGGAAAATATGCTGTTTCCGGAAAGCTAATGGGAAACGATCCCGCTTATCGCAAGAATTTTTTTGTAACTTGAGTGGAAGCGGTCCTTATTGAGAGGCAAAAGCCGGTTAAATCAATCGGGGCTAATTGTAAGGAAGTGAAAAAAGCTGGCGTTGCCGGCAAAAAGAGAAAAAAAGCCGACTAACGCCTTTTCGCTGGTTGACTTTTTATAGGAGTCTTTCAATGAGAATAGCCTTTGACAAAACCGCCTATCAAAATCTGGATGATTTTATTTTTGGGAAAGCTCTGTATCCGTTGCGTCTTTCAAACGGAATGCAAATCGGCGGGGGAATAGTGTACCCCGAAATCAATTTTACCCTGCCGCCCATGACCATAGACCAGGGAACCATGAAAACCGTTGTTGAAAACTACAAGCAGATCATCACCGGAATCTGTGAACGGGCGCGGGAACTCTACACGCCGGGATTTGTGGCGGAGATAGAAACACTGCCTCCCATGACCTTTAACCCCACATGGGCAGAGGAAGTCACTAAAACCGTGGTAGACATTATCAAAGACTTTGAAGCAAAGTACGGCGTCAAGGGTGCCGTACGTATTACTCCCAACGACATTCGGGAAGGTTCCGATCTTGAACATATGTGGTATGGCCGTCATTGGGACGCGATTCTGGAAACCTTTGAACGATGCGCCCGCGCAGGCGCCGATTTTCTTGCCATAGAATCGGTGGGAGGCAAGGAAGTTCACGATGACGCCATTATGTACGGCGATATCAGAAAATCGGTCTTTGCCCTTTCGGTTCTGGGCTGCCGGGACATGGGGAAACTCTGGACGGAAATCGTGGCCATTGCCGAAAAAACAAACACCATTGCCTCCGGGGATACGGCCTGTGCGTTCGGGAATACCGCATTGGTTCTTGCAGATAGAAACTATGTGTCCAAGGTATTCGCCGCTGTGGTCAGAGTGATGACTGCGGTACGCTCCCTTGTAGCATTGGAATGCGGCGCCAAGGGACCGCATAAGGACTGCGGCTACGAGGGGGTCTATATTAAAGCCATTACCGGTACCCCTATCGCCACCGAAGGCAGAACTGCCGCCTGCGCGCACCTCTCTCCTCTGAGAAATGTGGCCGCTTGCCTGGCCGACCTCTGGAGCAATGAACCTCCCCGCCGCAGAACGGCGGGGTATCGAAGATTTCTCCGTGAAATCTTTGTGTATGCGGGGGAACACATCCCCCGCACCCCAGTAGGAAGTGCCCCAAGGGGCGGGGTATTAAACCCCAAAAGGGCTACGCCCTTTAATAAAACTTATAGAATCATTTATATTCCCTTGAATGCTTTTAATTCCTATCATATATTTGTAAATATTTTTTATTTCATTAGTTTGTTCTAAATTATTTTTATTCAAATAACTTTTTAAATCATTAATTATTTTAAAAACATCATTCAATTGTTTTTTCTCATTTTCAGTCAATGACATTTCTTTTTCTCCATTCCGTTCCATTTATATTTTTCCACAATTCTTGAATATTGAATATATATAAACTTGATTTCTTGTAATTTTAGTTGCTTCTGACGAAACATTATCGCCATTCTCTCTACGCAAATGAATTGGATACATACGCTTAAATTCATCTTTGTCTAGTATGCGTATTTGAGATAATTTTGAAGAAGGTTTTTTTGTTTTTGCATTGTCAACAAGTATAGTTACTTTGTCTGCATTTATGCTTACATAAAACCATACTCCTTTTCTACAAGTTAATGGTATTGTCTGCAAATCACGAGGATGTGCCGTAATATCTTTAATAATCTTGTCCCATATTTCGTTAAATATATCTCTATTTGAATTTTTATTTTCTTTTAATACACAGGTTTTTAAATATTCATAAGCATTATTAATCTGTTTCATAATATCGACAGAATGTCGTTTCTCAAATTCTGAAGCATTAACATATTTATCGGGGTGATATTTCAATGCATATTGACGGTATGCTATTTTGAGTTCATTTTCTCTGAAATTTTCTTTAAGCCCTAAAAATTTTCTATAAAATGAATATTCTTTATCCATTTTTCCTCCATATTTTGGTTATATCCTATATCTTACAAAAATGTCAATCCTTTTCTCGTATTTTTAGAAAAAATTAAGGTGCAATTTCGCATAACGTTCCGGCTGTTTACGACGGTTTGACGGCCCGAATAAAAAAATGCGTAGCATTTTTAGGGCTGGCAAACTGTGGGTGTAGTGAGCCGTGGGAATGTTCAGACCGAAGGTCTGCGCGTAGCGGAATGACCTAGGCGAACGAAACCCCGA
>JAITBO010000273.1 GCA_031283505.1 Treponema sp.
ACCAATGGAAAACTCTTTAAATTATCGGAACAGGCGATAACGTATATCAGGGATTTGCGGAAAGATATAACCATCTATGTCCTTGCCAAGCTTGTATCTCCCTGATCTATATAGATTATATGAAGAATCCCGCTTTCGCCTCCTCCTACTCTGGTCTTGTCATGAAGCACGGAGATGTGATTGTAGCCTTAGCCGGAGAAACTGGCGGAGAAAAAAATTCTCTTGTAAAGACCGAAGAACTCTTCAACTATGCCAGAGGCCGGCAGGGAGAATTCTCCATCGTGTCTTCCAGAGTGTGGTTATGCGAAGCAACAGGTATGTCTCATAATACCGTGAAAAAAGGAGTGATAGAAATTGACCCAGAGAAAATAAAAAAGACGGGAGTATGGAAAATAGGGGAAACAATATCCCGACAGGAATGGGCATCACGAGAAACGGGAAGACCATGAACATCGTTGTATGAAACGTTTCCGGTGGAGGAAGCATTTTCGATAGTCCCAAAGCAGAAGATATATTACACGCCCAAGCAAGGGAGAAGGCTTAACATAGCGGAGATAGAACTGAGTGCTATGACCCGTCAATGTCTTAACCGGAGGATAGATAGCCCTGAAAGACTGAAGGGTGAATTGGCGGCATGGCAGCTTGACCGCGAAGCAAAAGATAGTAAGATGAGGCTGTTCCAAAACTTCAGTTTTTGGAACAGCTTTAGTCCGATTTGATCGGTTTTTCCAGTAAATCCAATAAGCGGAGGTTTCTTTTTTCCCAAAATGTAGATTATAGTTAGAGTCTGTCCACAAAGTAACCGACTTTGTGGACAGACACTAGTAGCGGGACAGATTAAACGAAAAACACGAAAGGAGCGTAACCATGATAAGGCGTTTCATGATGATGACCGTGACGGTGATGCTGGCGTGTACCGCCGCGTTTGCCCAAGCTGGCCGGGAACCTTCCCCAGCCACAGGGACGACCGGCGCGGTCCGGAAGGAGGCCGCCGATGTCCTTCCCCTTAGGCGCTTGTCCTTATTTTCCTCCGGGGTGGGGTACTTTGAGCATGGCGGGACAATAGACGGTCCCGCAGAGATCACCCTCCCCTTCCCCATGGACGCAGTGAAGGATGTCCTGAAATCCCTGGCGATAACCGATCCCGCCTCCCCTTCCCCCCAGGTAAGCTACCCCGCATCGGACACCTTTTTCCGTACCCTAGGGAGCCTCAAAATCGACCTTTCAGGAAATCCGGGGATTGGGGACATACTGAGAAACCTCCGGGGAGAGGAGATCGAAGCCGCCGCTCCCAACCCCATCCGGGGCCGCATCGTCGCCGTGGAAAATCGCCGCCTGCCACCTGCCGCCGGGACCGGCCTTCCCGCCGGAACGGAAATCTATCTTTCTCTGGCAACTCCCCAGGGGATACGGGTCATCAACATCAAAGACATAGATTCTTACGCCTTCACCAATCCGGCGATCAACGCCGATCTTGACCGGGCTCTGAACCTCCTCAGGGAAAGCCGGGACGAGGATACCCGCAGCCTCAGGATCAGCCTGGACGGGAACGGAAGCCGTCCCGTCTCTCTAAGCTACGTGATCCCCCAGGCAGTATGGAAGGTCTCCTACCGTCTGGACCTCTCGGGAGAGCGGCCCCTGCTCCAAGGCTGGGCCATAATCGACAACGACAGCGACACAGACTGGAAGGACGTGGAACTTTCCCTGACGGCCGGCAGGCCGGTCTCCTTTGTGCAGGACCTCTACTCCCCCTACCGCCTGGCCCGGCCCGTCCTGCCCCTGGCCATAGCGGGGGCCGCGGAAGCCAGGGCCTACGAATCGGGGGTCCGCCCGGCTGCCGCTTCTTTTGAGGAAGCCTCCGCCGATGCAATGGAAGTCCCCGCGCCCCGTTTAAGGGCGGAAAAAGCCGTGAGCGCCTATGCCCCGGCTTCTCCCCAAGCCGGCACCGGAGGAAACGCCATGACCGCTCCCCGTGCCGCCGCAGGCGATCTCTTCGAGTTCACCCTGAAAAACCCCGTGACCCTTGCCCGCAGGCAGAGCGCCATGCTTCCCTTGGTTGAAGGGCCGGTGGCTGCGGTAAAAACCCTGATTTTCTCCGGGGAACGGGCGGCGTCTTACGGGACCATCAACCCCGCTATCGGCGCGGAAATCACCAATACTACGGGGATGAAGCTGCCTGCGGGCCCCGTCACGGTGTATGACCGGGGGACCTACGCCGGAGACGCCCTCATCGAGTTCTTCCCCGAAGGGGAAACGCGGCTCATCTCCTGCGGGGAAGACCTGTCCGTCTCCGGCGGCGTAACCGCTTCTTTTTCCCGGACGGTAAGCGCCGTAACCGTGAGCCGGGGAATCATGACGGTAAGCCGGAAACAGCGCCACGAACGGGTGTATACCCTGAGGAACGCTTCCGGCGAAGCAAAACGGGTTGTGGTGGAACACCCCATCACCGCCGGGGCGGCCCTTGCGGAACCGGTTCAGGCGGAGGAAAAGACAAACTCCCTCTACCGCTTTACCAGGGAGCTTCTCCCAAGGGGAGAACTCACGTTGACCGTCCGGGAAGAGACACCGGTGACGGAGCAGATGCGCCTTGCACAGTTCAGCCCCGAAACCTTCGCCGCCTACATCGCGGACGGGGAAATCCCGGCGGACATACGGACCGCTTTGGGCAGGGCGATGGAACTCAAGGGCAAGGCCGGCGAAGCCGCAGCGGCCCTGACGGAAATCGAGGACCGGCGCGGAAGGCTTACCGGGGATCAGGACCGGATCAGGCGCAACCTGGAAGCGGCGGGGAGCCAGACTCCCCAAGGCCAGGAATATCTCCGCCGCCTTGCCGCCCTGGATACCGAAATAGACGCCCTCTCCTCCCAGGCGGAGGAAGCCGGCAAAAACGCCAGGACCGCCCAAACCGCCTACGAGGACTACCTCAAGGAGATGGAACTCTAAAGCCCCGGACTCCTGACGGGAAGTTAAAAACAGAACGCGGTGGCCAAAGAAGCCGCATTGTCTCTATGATGCGATCACTTTCCTTCCCAAAAAATCAGTCCGCGCGAAGGGCGTAGACGAAGCGGGAATATTTGTATTGATTCGCGGGCGGGTCCATACCCAAGAATCCGCTCATGCGGGGGAACTTCAGGGCGGGTGAGAATCATTGCCAGGATTCCGTCAACAGTGGCTTTTTTTAAAAAAGCAACAATTTTAACTTGACAAAAGGCAGGGCCGTCCCTATAATAACACAAAGATAATACTCTAAAGAATGAGGAATAAATGGTAGAAAGGAATTCTGTCAATTTTTCAATGCTTTTCTGTTTTTCGCGGGGAAGTTGTTTTCTGATTTTTTTTAGTATTATAATTTGGGGGGGGGGGGGGG
>JAITBO010000299.1 GCA_031283505.1 Treponema sp.
GAGGCTTTCTATTCTTTCATCTGCGGGGTTATACCCCAAAGCGGTTATGACATTGCGGATGGTGGCTGTTTGCCATGCTGAATTTTCTTTGACATAGGCAATTAAGCCCCGAATGGTGCCGATGTTAGCTGTACGCATTTGAAACCCCCTAAAATAATAAAAGTTGACCACCGGGAAGGGCGGGGCTGGAAATAATACGTTTTTTGTAAACTGTATAAAGATGGGAAACATAACCTGACGCTTCTTTTTTTGTGTGAAAAAAACGGTTGTATTTGAGGCCATGACCGAAAGGCAGACCGGAAAAAACCAGAAACGCCTTTACTTTTTGTTTTTTGATGTGGATAGAAACCAATACCGGCTTATACTGATGAAAAACAAACTGCACTGTTACCTGATAACAAATCATAAAAATCCCCTATAATGCCCCCGGAGGAAACCGGGGGATGTGGTTTAGACGGCTGGTAAAGCCACTTTTTGATTGCCGTTGACCAGCGGATTGAAAGAACAAGCCCCGCATTTTGACTTGTCTTTGCACTTGGAACACACAAAAGCCATGTCCATTTTTTGCGGGAGATAGAGAGCCATAAAATCTATGGCCTCCGCCATGTTTGTACCGATAGCCCAGGCCAGGCGGCGAACCGAAACGGCGCCGAACTCTGTAAGGTTGGGACCATACATAAAAACCTCCAAACCGGGATGATATAGGACGGAGAAACCCCTGCCCTGACCCCAGACCCGCCCCTTTTGTTTTTCCCCGGTTTAAGGGGAGGGCCTTTTTGGGGGCCACCCCCGATCCCCCAAGGCCCTCCCCGTCCGGGGAAAAACCACCCGGCCGTTGGCCCTGCCACTAAAGGGAGTAATGGCGCCATGCGGCGGATGGAACCGGTAAATGCCCCGGTCTGGGAATGGGAAATGCCCCGGCCCGAAGGGTTGGCGCACTTTTTGCATAGAAGCCGCTTTCGCGGCATCCAAAGAGCTCACCGGCGCATAAGCAAAAAGTGTGCCAAAGGGGGTTACGGGATAACGGCCCCTAAATGGGGATAAAGGCGGTGGTTGGCGAAAGTTAATGATTTTGAAATTGCGGAAGCAATTTCTTTCCTTCTATTGGGGCGTTACGGAGGCGTAAGCCCCCGTAGAAGGGGGAATCGTAAGACTTGCAGAGGGCCTGTGGCCCGGAGCAAGGCTGTAGCGTGGGGGAAGAATTTCCTCCTCATTCTTATTCTTATTTAGATGAGATTATTTGTATTGGCGCAGTAATTCTGCAATTTCTTTCGGGGTTTGGGCGGCAAGGAGTTTTGATCGGAGGATATCATCGTTGAGGGCGGTAGTGATACTTAGGAGGAAATGATAGAGGGATTTTGTTTTCCGGGGTGGGGCAAGGGCCAAAATGATTATGCGGGTTTTATCATCAAGGGCGGAGTCGAAGTCTACACCGGACTTTTTTATGCCGATAGCTACGGTTAATTCCCGAACCGCATTTGTTTTAGCGTGGGGCACGGCTATGCCGTTTGGTATGGCGGTACTCATGACCTGTTCACGGTCCAACAGATCTTTGAGGACTATGTCCCGATCAATAAGTCTTCCTTGTGCCGATAGGGTATCCAGTAATTCGGTGATGATGGATTCTTTTGTTTTCCCTTTGAGCTTAAGGGTGATGGTATCGGCGGTTATTAAGGCGAACGGAGAACCGTGATTCTTGGGAGACGATGCAAGGCGGAAAAAGAGAAATGATAAATTTGGCATGGAATAATTACCTAAAGAAAATTAAATAATTTATCGTTTTGGAATCTTCACAATTTGTTAGCAAGTCTTACGCACAGTCTATATATAACCAATAAAGCAATTCCTGAAACAGACAAACATATCGCAACAAAAAAGGCGTATCGATAGTTGCCGGTTAAGCTGTATATACTACTCATGATAGTAGGTCCAAATAAACCGGCTACCGCAAAACCGGTAAACATAATACCATAGTTCATGCTGTTGTTTTTTGCCCCGAACTGAAAAGCGGTAAATGCGGGAAATACGCCCATGATTGATCCAAAGGCAAACCCCACGGCGGCAATGCCCGTATAAAATTTCAGGATGTCCCCGGTTTTTGAAAGATACAGGGCAAGAAGACCGACAATGGACAAAGTAAAGATACCCAACAGGGTTTTTACAATGCCCAGCTTATCAAAGAGAAAGCCAGCAATAACCCGGCCACAGGTATTTAAGAGCGCCAATGTCGAAACAACGGCGGCGGCGGATGTTACGGTCATGCCGGTCATGCGCTGCGCCACCGGCGAGGCTTGGGATATAACCATGATGCCCGAAAAAGCGCCGCAGCACAACAAAAAAAGCATTATATAAAAAGCCGGGTCGAGTAACATACCCTTCCAATTTTTTTCTTTTCCGGCTTTTGCGGTGACGTTCCGGACCGGTTTCCAGCCTTCGGGAACAAAACCGGAAGGGCATGGGGTAATAAAAAACGCCAATATAGAAATAAACAGGAATATGAAAATGCCAAGAATCTTAAAAGTTGTCGTTACACCAAAACTTTGCATCAGGAAATTGGCAACAGGCGGAACAATCACCGAACTGATCCCGAATGATGCGGTACTCAACCCTCCGGCCAAACCGCGATGATCAGGAAAAAATTTTACCGTGTTTGAAACAGTACAGCCGTATACCAGGCCCATCCCAAGGCCGCATCCAAGCCCAAAGGTGAGTATCAGCGACCCTACAGAAGATGCAAACCCTGAAAAGAACATGCCGAAGCCAAACAATACGCCTCCCGCAAAGATAACCCACCGGGGGCCGAGCTTGTCATTTATGAAGCCGCCTGAAATCATGGTAACCGGCCCGACACTGTTGGCAACGGTAAAGACCACGGCAAGGCTCGAAATTTGCCGCCCGATGATGCTGCTTAGATGTTCAGCCATTGGCGTTACGAAAACACTCCAGGCATACATCAGCCCTATGCACAGGTTAATGAGGCAGCTTGCGCCAAGAACCAGCCACCGGCTTTTGGTTAAAATCATACTGCTTACACCTTAAAACCGGGCCATGCGGGAATACCGGAATATTTTTTTATAATTTCCTTGCCTTTCAAGACCCGGAGGGCTCCGCCGGCCATTGCTTCCATTTCAAATTCACCGGGATAGGCGGTAACCGGAGCGATAAAGGAACAAGACTGTTCTATCTTTTTTACCAGTTCTTTGTCATTTACCAGTCCGCCCCCGAGGAGAATGCCGTCAACTTTTCCTTCCAGCGCCGCCGCCATAGCTCCAACAGCCTTGATGATCTGGTAGATCATCGCGTTATACACAATCGACGCATAGGTATCGCCGCCGTTTATCCGTTTGAGGATTTCCAGCACATCGGCGGTTCCCAAATGATCCACAAACCCGCCGTCTTTCATACACCGCCCAAGCAGCTCTTTCTGCGTGTGTTTTCCCGAAAAACAAAGGCGGATAAGATCCGCAGCGGGCAGCGATCCGGCTCTGGTCGGAGCCATAGGGCCATCGCCTCCTACGTTGTCATTGCCGTCTATCATCTTTCCTCCCCGGTGGGCCGCTACCGAAATACCGCCGCCTATATGGGCAACGACAAGGTTAAGGGCTTCGTATTTCTTGTTTTTCAAGGCGGCATAATGCATCGCGGTTTCTTTTTGATTCAAGGCGTGGATATGGCTTGTTCTGAAAATCTCTTTTACACCGGTAATTCTTGCCACTTCCTGAAACTCATCAATATCGGGCGGATTAACCACAAAGGCGCTTCCTCCGTATTCATGTTTGAATTCATGGGCAATCTGGCTCCCAAGATTCGCCGGATGTATAACCCCGTTTTCACCGCGCCGGGCATGATCCAGCAGTGTGTCGTCAACTTCATACGTACCGCCTTCCATAGACAGAAGCCCGCCGCCCCTGCCTACAAAAGCATCGGTTCCTTCAAGGGAAATCCCGGATTCTTTTAACAGGTTGAGAATGGTATCTTTCCGGTAGGGAAGCTGCTCGGATAATTCTTTGAAAGATGAAAGCTGCGCCGCATCGTGGGCAACATTCTTTGAAAAAAACATCTCTTCATTTTTGAAGAGCGCTATTTTTGTTGAAGTTGAGCCAGGGTTAATCGCAAAGATTTTATAAGACTTCATGTATCCTCCTGTCCATATTTATGATATTTCCGCTTACAATTACTGTGTAGGAAACCTCAGCCCTCTGGCAGCCTGTTACACTTGTAGATTTTCTAAATAGAGTTGTTCAGAAATTTCAGTTTCTGAACAGCAACCGTCTAAAAACAGCAAAATACAGAGTATTTTGTCTGGACCTGTTCAATAAACATTCAAAAAATCCCGATTATCAGGGCTGCTTATGCAATTTGAAAGGTATAAAATTTACTTTCGTAAATTTTTATACGATTATACGCTAAAGCACAACAAACTACTGGTTTCGGATCCGTTCCACAATGGTTGAGACCCCCATCCCGCCGCCGACGCATAATGTGGCAAGTCCGCGTCCGGCATCACGTTTTTCCATCTCATAGAGCAACGTAACCAGAATGCGGGCGCCGGAAGCGCCTACGGGATGTCCTAGGGCAATGGCGCCGCCGTTTACGTTTACTTTTGAAGCGTCCCATTCGAGCAGTTTTCCCACCGCTAAGGATTGGGCGGCAAACGCCTCGTTCGCCTCAATAAGATCAATATCTTTAAGAGTCAGCGATGCCCTTTTGAGCGCCTTTTGCGTACTGTACGCCGGGCCAATCCCCATAATTGAGGGGTCTACCCCCGCGGACGCGCCCGCGATAAATTTAGCCAGGGGTTTTACCCCCAGGGCAGCGGCTTTCTCCGCACTCATAAGGACAATAGCCGCCGCTCCGTCGTTAATACCCGAAGCATTTCCGGCGGTAACGGTTCCGCCGGGGCTAAAAGCCGGTTTAAGCCCGCTTAAACCCTCCGCCGTTACTCCGCTTCGGGGATATTCATCCTGAATAAATAACTTGCTCTCTTTTTTCTCTTTTATCTCCACCGCAATTATTTCTTCGGAAAACCGTTTCTCGTTCCAGGCTTTTTCACATTTTTGCTGGCTCCAGGCGGCAAATTCATCCTGCGCCGTTCTGGTGATCCCGTATTTCTCCGCCACGTTTTCCGCGGTTATCCCCATGTGATACCCGTTGAAGGCATCCCAAAGGGCGTCGTTGATCATGGTGTCAATAAGTTTGCCGTCATTCATGCGGTATCCAAACCGGGCATTTGAAAGGGCATAGGGCGCGGCGGACATATTTTCCATGCCTCCGGCGACAACAATTTCCGCTTCGCCAGCCTCAATCAATGCGGCGGCAAGGTTAACGCATTTTAACCCCGAGCCGCATACATTATTCACTGTAAACGCCGGCGTTTCCGCCGGTACACCCGCTTTAACGGCGGCCTGCCGCGCTATATTTTGCCCCAACGCCGCCTGGAGGCAGCAGCCCATTATTACCTCATCAACATCAGAGGGCTGTATACCCGCCCGGGCGATGGATTCCTTAATAACGGTGGATCCAAGATCGGCGGCGGAAACATTTGACAGCGTCCCCCCGAATTTTCCTATGGCGGTACGCACCGCTCCGGCCAAAACTATTTCTTTTGACATAGTATGTTCCTCCTAAATCATTGATTTCAAATCAGAACTGACAGCCAGCGCCGCCTCCGTCGCGTCCTGAACCTGCCGTACCGTAAAATCGGGGTTGATCTCTTTTAAAACAAGACCCTTGGGCGTAACCTCAATAACCCCCATCTCGGTGATGATCATGTCCACAACCCCAACCGCCGTATAGGGCAGCGTGCATTTTGCAAGTATCTTCGGTTTTCCCTTCTGGGTGTGGAGCATGGCGACGATGACTTTTTTTGCGCCCACCACCAGATCCATGGCGCCCCCCATACCGGGGGCAAGTTTTCCCGGTACAATCCAGTTCGCCAAATTTCCCTCCGCGTCAACTTCCAGGGAACCTAAAATGGTTACGTCCACGTGCCCCCCGCGGATAATGCCGAAAGAAACGGTACTGTCAAAGAACATGGCGCCGGGACGTATGGAAACGTACTGGCCCCCGGCGTTCACAATATCCACGTCTTCCTTTCCCGGTTCCGCCATGGGCCCCATGCCCAGCATCCCGTGTTCGGCCTGGAGAACGATATTTACCCCCGCAGGCAGATAATTTGCCACCAGGGTCGGAAGGCCGATGCCCAGATTAACCACGTCGCCGTCCTTTAATTCCTTTGCCGCCCGCGCGGCGATTAACGCCTTCAAATCTTCCACGGCTGTTCACCTCCTACCACCGCGTCCACAAATATACCGGATGTAACAATATTGTTCGGATCAATCCGGCCGACTTCCACAATTTCGCAGGCCCCCGCTATGACGTACTCGGCGGCGGCGGCCATAAGGGGGTTAAAGTTTCTGGTGGTCCCGTTGTACACGATATTGCCGAAGGTATCGGCCCTTGTGCCGCGGATCAGGGCAAAGTCCGCCTTTAACGGCAGTTCAAGGAGGTAGCTTTTGCCTTCGACCGTAATGACCTGCTTCCCTTCGGCAATGACGGTTCCGAAACCGGTGGGCGTAAGAAAACCGCCCAGGCCGCTGCCCCCTGCCCGGATCCGTTCGGCGAAGGTGCCTTGGGGGATCATGATACACTCAAGTTTGTCCGCCGCCACATCGGTATTCATCCTGCGGGCCACTTCGGGGTTCAAGCCGAAGTGGGAACCGATAAGGGTTTTAATCTGCCCGTTGGCCAGCAGTTTTCCGGTTCCCCTTCCCGGTACTCCGGCGTCGTTGCAGATCACCGTCAGGCCCTTAACGCCCTTTTTAACCAGAGCGTCGATAAGAATCTCCGGTGTTCCGCAGGCCATAAAGCCGCCTATCATGACGGTTGCGCCGTCTCCGATTACGGAAACCGCTTCATCGGCGGATTCCCGTACTTTACTCTTTAACGCCATACCACCCTGCCTTGTTAATTATCCTTCAGATTTAGTATCTTTCTTGTTTCAGAAGGAGTCGCTATCTCCTTGCCCAGTTCGGCGACGATCCGTTTGGTTCTTTCAACAAACTCCACGTTTGATTTTGCCAACACTTTTGGGGCATACAGGATATTGTCTTCCATGCCGACCCGAATGTGTCCGCCCAGCGCGAGGGCGGCAAACAAAATGGGGAGATGTCCTTTCCCGATTCCAAGGGCGCTCCAGGTTGCATCAGGGGGGATGAGGCTTTTAAGGAAAACCAGATTTTCGACCGTTGCGGCCATACCTCCTGCGGCGCCGAGTACAAACTGAAAATGGAGCGGCGGCTCAAGTACGCCCTGCTTGACATAATAAAGGGCGTTGTACACCATCCCCGCGTCAAAAATCTCTATTTCAGGCTTAACGCCGTATTCCTTCATGGTTGTTCCAAGTTTTTCAAGAAACCGGGGATGGTTTTCAAAAACCGAATTATGAAGCCAGTTCATGGAACCGCAGTCATACGACGCCATTTCGGGTTTAAGTTCGACAAAGGGTTTCATGCGTATCTCATCGGTAAGACCCAGCCCGCCTGATGTGGTAAGATTCAGGACGATGTCGCACCGATCCCTGATGAGTTCTACGGTTTTTTCAAATTTTTCAAAATCCATGGACGCTTTACCTTCGTCATCCCGGACGTGAATGTGCGCCACGGACGCCCCCGCCTGCCAGCATTTAAATACCTCTCCCGCAATTTCTTCCGGGGTAACCGGGATGTACGGAGTATCCGTCTTCTGCGGCCAAGCGCCGGTAGTGGCAACCGTGAGAATTACTTTGTCTTGCAGTTCCGCCATCTGATTCATCTCCTTTTACTTATGCACCGAAACGACATGATTGAATGAACTGTGCCGCTTCGGTTATTTCTTTTAGATACAGCCGGCATAGGTGTACGTTCTGTCCGGTACGGGATTGAGGTCCGCTTCGTCGATTTCCGCGGTACAGCGAACCATGGAGCCGTCCCCCATATACCAGCGGATCGGGAAGCAGTAGAACCGGAACCGTTTGCCGGAAACTTTGTCCAAATCACCGCCGAGGTTTTCAACGCCTACGATACCGTGGCCCAGCAGTTCTTTGTGGCAGGGTTCCCAGGTCCCCCAGCAGCCAATCGCTTCCAGGTCGCCAAACTTTTTATCGTACGCTTCCTGCCCATGCACTTTGATATAGATCTCTTTATCAAATTCCGCATAGGCTTCGATACCGAATTGTTCCGTATACTCTTCCGTAACCGGCTTTCCACTGGCGCCGAGCAGGTTCAAGCGGGTGGCGCCGTTGTTTCCTATGGCGGTATGCAGGGGATGATCCAGGGCCTGCATATCCATGGCAACGCATTTTACCTTGTGCTTCACAAACCATTTTCCCGCATCAATGCCGGTTCCGCAGGAATAATGATAGTATTCCTTGGAGTCATCGAATTTACGGTGCATTCCGGTATTGAGGCATACAACCATGCCCTCCAGTTCTTTGAGTGCAATGTTTGCACGTTTGCAGGCCTCTTCCAGATGTTCCGGCAGGATCAGGCCCCACCGGTCAATTTTGATTTCAAGGCAGACCGCGTCGCCGGTGTACGCGTCAACCGGCATTTCATGGGTGTAACGGGC
>JAITBO010000315.1 GCA_031283505.1 Treponema sp.
TTACCTTAGGACTATGGCAATGGGGGCACTTGATGTCTATGGTGATTAGCATAATTTCATAGTATTTCTTTGTGTCCCTGTTGTCATTACCCCTCTATCATACTTTGTAGATCACCACCCTTTTTTTCGTTTCCGGTTATGTTAGGGCTATGGCAATGGGGGCACTTGATCTCTATGGTTATTTGCATCATTCCATAGTATTTCTTTGCGCCCCTGTTGTCAGTACCCCTCTATCATACTTTGTAGATCACCACCCAAAAAAATCCCGCAAAGTATGATGGCTTCGTTTGAGAACCCATCATACTTTGTGGATCACCTCCCACTCTTTTACAGAAAAAGTAAATGCAGGGGCCCTGACGCGGTGTCTTGACGCTTTCGCCCGGAAATGATAGCCTCATATCGTCGGCTTAATCTTTTCCTGCCGATACTGATGCTGTTTATGGATGAGGTATACAATTTATGGCTTTCAAGGGACGAATACCGTCAAGTCAACCGGACCATTCCATGAGGGATGAATTTATCCGCCGTTTTAAGGCCAATCCCTTTATTTTTATCGGAACCATCGTCGTCTTAGTGATCGTCATTGTCGCCTTTGTGGTGGTCCCGGCTATTGTCCCCAACGCGGAGGGCGGGATGGATTTGACCTTCGGGTACTATGATAAGGTTCCCATCGCCTATGTCCGGGGGAATTATCTGGCCCAGGTCCAGGCCAGCTATGCCCAATATATGCAGTCCGCCATATCCGGGAATATCCAGGGCCTTTCCCAGCAGATCTGGCGCACCGCCTTCGAGGAGACGGTGATCTATACTGCCATGCTGCAGGAGATGAAACGGGCCGGTTACGAGGTCCCTCCGGACCTGGTGGACGAGGAAGTGGCCAAGATCCCCGATTTCCAGGAAAACGGCCAGTTTTCCGTGGCCCGGTACCGGCGGCTTGACCGGACAACCCAGCTGTCGATATGGAAGGATGTCCGGGACTCGATGATTACCAGCCGCTATAGCGCCGATCTGGCGGGGCTGCGGCAGTCTTCCCGGGAGGCCCCCTTTATCAGCGCCATGGCTTCAAAGGAACGGAGCTTCGATATGGCGGTATTCCCCCTCAGTTCCTACCCGGCTTCGGAGCTTTCCGCCTTTGCCCGGGATAACGCAGCCCTCTTTACCACCCTCAGGCTCTCCAAGATAACGGTCAATTCCAGCGAGCGGGAGATCCAGCAGATCCGGGACTCGGTCCTCGACGGGAGCCAGACCTTTGAGGAAGCCGCCCGGACCCATTCCCAGGATATTTATGCCGAGAGCGGCGGGGATATAGGCGCCCGGCTGGCCTACGAGCTTACCCAGGATATCCCCGACAAGGGGGAGCGGGAGGCGGTGGCGGCCCTGACCAAGGGCAGCCTCAGCCCCACCGTGAAGGTCCCCGCGGGCTGGGCCTTCTACCGGGCCGAGGAGGACCCCCTGCCGGCGGATCTTGAGGATGCCGCCGCGGTGGAAAAGGTCCGCGCCTACCTGGTCGAATTTGAACGGGGCCGCATGGATGACTGGCTCATCGCCCAGGCGGAGTCCTTCATCACCCTGGTAAAGGAACGGGACTTTGACGCTGCGGTCGATGAAAAGGGGCTGACCAAAGGGAGTTTCGGCCCCCTGCCCATGAATTACGGGGATTCGATGCTCTTCAAATCCCTGTCCTCCAGTTCCGTTTCCGAGCTTTCCGGGGCGGTGGGCAACGAAAATTTCTGGCGGACCGCCTTCTCCACCCCCCTCATGAGCCCCTCTACCCCCCTGATTATCGGGGATAATGCCCTGGTTTTATTTCCCCGGGAAGAAACCGCCGCCGAGGAGAGCGCCCTGGAGAGTATCAATTCTTCTTATTCATCCTATTGGGTCAATAACAATATGAACCAAAGCATCCGTACCGGTTTTCTTCAGAGCAAGAGACTGGAGGATAATTTTTATGAAACCTTCAATAGGTACTTCCAGCCCGCTAATTGATCAATGACCGATGAGACCCCCCGGCAGCTTCAAGGCCGCCGGGGGTTTTATGTTTCCTATAAGGGAAAGACCCTCCTTTCCCGGGTAGATTCCATCGGTCAGGGGGAGCGGGCCGCCGCCGCCTTCCCCAAATCAAAGCGGACCCTGTATCTATGTCCCTCCCCCCTTTACGGTTACGGCCTGGCCCTCTTTCTCGATGCCCTGGACGGGGATTCGGCGGTCCTCTGCGTGGAGGCGGACGAACAACTCCTGGAGCTTTCCCGCCGGGCCATGGGGGAACTCCTGGCGGACCCCCGGCTGGGCCTCCTCCCCGCGGCGGGGGAGGAGGAGCTCTGCGCCTACGTGCGGGATACCTGGGGGGCCCGCCGCTTCCGCCGGGTGGAGCTTCTCCGCCTGACCGGGGGCTGGCAGCTTTTCCCCGCCCGCTACGAGGCCCTGGCAGCGGTCCTCCGGCGGAGGGTTACCGCAGACTGGGGCAACGCCATGACCCTGGTGAAGCTGGGCCGGCGCTACGCCCGGAACGCCCTGCAAAACCTCGCCCTGATCCCCCGGGCCCCTTCCCTGGGGGCCCTCTCCTTCGACTCGGCCCCGGTATTGGTCCTGGGGGCGGGGCCTTCCCTGGACGGCCTTTTGGCGGGCCTCCGGGATACTTTCGGGGCGGCCCTGGAGGAAAGCGCCCAAAGGCCCTTCAGGATCGTCGCCGTGGACACCGCCCTTCCCCCCCTCCTGGACCGGAATATCCGGCCCGACCTGGTGGCCGCCCTGGAATGTCAGCACTGGAACCTTCGGGACTTCATCGGCGCCGCCCCCTGGAAAATTCCCGCGGCCATGGACCTTTCCGCCCTCCCCGCCACGGCAGAGGCCCTGGGGGGCCCGGTCTGCCTCTTTGCGACCCCCTGGACGGGCCTCGCCCTGTTCCGGCGGCTCTCCGCCGCGGCCCTCCTCCCCGTTGCGATGCCCCCCCTGGGCTCGGTGGGCCTCACCGCCGTGGCCCTGGCCTGCCGCCTGAGCCGGGGAATTATCCTTGTCGGGGGCCTGGACTTCTCCTTCACCCCAGACGCCTACCACGCCCGGGGAACCGCCGGCCACCGGGACCGGCTGCAAGGGCAGGACCGCTTCCACGGCATCATCAACGCCTCCGCCGCCTTCCGCCGGGGGTCCTTCCGGACCCTCGCAAAGACCGGCGTCCCGGTATGGAGCGATCCGGCGCTGAGGTCCTACCGGGACCTCTTTGAGGGGGAATTCGCCCGGGAAAGCCGGGTCCGGGACATCGCCGGACCGGGGCTCCCCCTGGGAGTCCCGGCCCTCTCCCTGGCGGAGGCCCTGGCCTGCCTCCGGGCTCAAGCCGGCGGGCTCCCCGGTCCCCAGGGCCCCGATGGGGAGGGGGAGAGGAGGGGAGGGGACTCCCCCGGGGAGTTCCCTCCCCCCCCTCCCCACGGAAGCGCCCTGGCGGAGAAGACCGCCGCCTTTGTCCGGGGGGAGCGGGAGGCCCTGCGCCTCCTGCGGGAGATCCTCTCCGGGACGGCCCCGCCGCCGCCGCCGGATCGCTTTGAGGCGCTGCTGGACGAGGAGGACTACCTCTGGGCCCACTTCCCCGACTGCGCCGCCGCCGGGGGCCGCCGCCCCCCGGCAACGGACCTCTCCTTCCTCAAGCGGGTCCGGGTGGAGCTTGACCCCTTTATCGGGCTTCTGGACCGGATTTTGGAGGAAATCTCAGGGGGGAGCGGATGCCTGGCACGGGGGCGACTGTCCGGGACAGCCTTATACTAAATACTGGAAATAACCGCGAAATTCACTAACCACCACGGATTCTTGTTCGTATCGTTTGTCATGGAAGACTAAAAGCGGTTCAGTAAGTGTGTCGCCCATTTTTCAACGACGCTGAGGAGGCTGTTTGCCGTAATAGCCAGGCCCGAAGAAAGGACGACTCCCCAGAAGATCTTTACCGAATTCATAGTCCGCAGTCCGTCAAAGAGGAGATCCCCTATTCCGCCGGCGTTTATCAGCGCCGCGATGGTGCCGATCCCTATAGTTGAAATCACCGCGAGCCGTATCCCCGCCAGGATAATCGGCAGCGCCAGGGGAATACTTACGGTACGGAGTATGCGCAGCCGTGACATCCCCATACCCATAGCCGCTTCTATTAAGACTTGATCCGTCGAATCAATACCGGCGGTAAAATTCCGCACCAGGAGGAACTGGTTATAGCAAACCAGGACAAAGACAGCGGTCCTTAGCCCTATGCCCAAAATCGGAATAAGAATAGAAAAGAACGCCATGCTCGGAACCGAATAAACCATGCCCAGTATGCGCAGAACCGCCGCTTTGACCCTGTTACCCGCAACGATAAGTCCGATGGTGATCGCCGAAGCAATGATGACCGAAATTGAAATCGAGATAACCAGGATCAAAAGGTGCCGGGCCAGGACGCTGAGAATCCGATCATGATAACGGATGAGATAAGCCAGCATTATATCCCCTCCCCATCGAGGATAAAGGGATCTAAGATGCCCGAAGAAGTGAGTAATTCCCGGACAAAGGCATTGGCCGGTTTTTTACCGATATTTTCGGGTGTATCAAACTGCTGAATGACTCCCTTATCCATGATCAAAACCCTGTTTCCCAGCTTGAAAGCCTCGGCGATATCATGGGTAACAAAAAGACAGGTCCGGTGTTGCTTTTGGTGAATAGCCAGAAGTTCATTTTGCAAATTGATTCGGTTAATCGCATCAATAGCGCCGAAGGGTTCATCCAAAAGCAACACCGCCGGGTCCGCCGCGAGGGCTCTGGCAAGGCCGACCCGTTGCTGCTGCCCCCCTGAAAGCCCTGCGGGATGCCTGTACTGAAATTCACCGGGGTCCAGGTTAACCAGGTTCAAAAGATTCTCCACCCGGGCGCTTATACGGGGCTTATCCCATTTCAGGATACGCAATACGACCGCTACATTCTCGAAAACCGTCATGTGCGGAAAAAGGCCGATCTGCTGAATGACATACCCGATGCCGAGCCGGAGCTGTACCGGATCTTTTTGGCTGATATCCTCGCCGAAAAGCCGGATAATACCCCCGTTAGGATTATAGAGCCGGTTCACCATTTTAAGGAGGGTTGTCTTCCCGCACCCTGAAGTACCGACTATGGTGATAAATTCCCCCTCTTCAATAGTCAAGGACACATGGTTGACCGCGTTACGGGGGGTCCCATCAAAGCGTTTTGTTACATCCTTAAAACTTATCGCGATCATAATTCCTCCCTTGGACGCGGAGCGAGACTCAGCGCCTTCGCCGGGCAGGTGCTGACGCATAACCCACAGCCGGCACAGTGCTTCGTGTCCGCCGATATACCGCTTTTATTCAGGGTAAAGAGCCTGAAGGGGCAGCGCTTAACACAGGTTCCGCAGGCGGCGCAGTTATCGGTATTCACACTGATCCGTTTCGCGCTATAAGGCCAGAGCGCTTTTCCGGCGGGTTCTTCGTACAGGCGAATCGTGCGGTTTCGCCGTTTCATAGCCCGGCTCTGGTAACAGCAGTCAATACAGCAGTTACAAATACCGGAGGCATTGACGCGGTGCATCAAGCCTGCCCGGTCGGCGTCTCGAATCACCTCTTTGACATAGTCCACGCTTACCGGACGGGAGATTCCCATATCGCTTAATGTATTGGGCCCCGAATGATATGAGATGCAGGTCTCCATGGGCTTGGCACAGTTTTCTCTGCCATAAAGCCCCCAGGCCAAGGCCCGGCAGTCACAAAGGGCAAGATAGGCCTGACGGCTTTCGTTTTCGGCAAATTCCAGAGTTTCTTTAAGGGGCAGTGTTTTTTCGGCATTGGGTCCTTTATCGGGACGTATATCAAGCCGTGAATAATAGGCGGAAAAATACCACCTGTCCAGATTGCGCCGTATATCTTCACTGAAGGTACGGTAGGTATCAAGTTCGCTTCGGACAAATATATCAAGCCGTCCGTAAAAGTCCGAGATCCGGTAATGGGGACCGCCTTCATTTTCACCGTCTGTTTGGATAATGAGGCCCCTCCGGTATAACGTTCCCGCAACATCCTGTTTAAAGGCCCCGCCGGTCTCAACGGCCGCCGCCGCCGCTTCTCCTGCTGTAAAGGACCGGCCTTTTAAGGCGTAGAGAATTTTTTGTTCATCCCTTCTTACAATAATGTCGATCACCGGATAGGCCGTATCGGGGACGGCAAAACAATGGAAAAAGCCGGAATTGCCGAATACCATTAACGCTGCCTTTTAATCGAATCAAAATATTCTTTGGCCACTTCTGCGTATTCTCGCTTCTTAAGATCTACTTCGGCGTTCAGGATAGTGGCTGTCTTGGTATCAATAAGCGCGTTGACTCCATTGAGTATATCAGCGATCTTTGGATACTTATCAAGAATATTCTGACGGACCACTGGGGCGATATTATAGGGCGGCCAGATCGATTTGTCATCGATAAGAAGCACATACTGCGGATCCGAGAGGTAGCCTTCGGTTGTGGAGGCCGGCGCTACGTCAATTTCATCGGAAGACAGGAGTTGCCATTTGAGGGAGTCCGCTATTTCCCGGGTTGATTTAAAATTAAAAGGACCATACCCTTTGATAAGGCTAGGGAGGGCATCCTCCCGTTCATAGAATGACCCCCTTCCGGCGACGCGGAGATTCGCCGAATTCCTTTGAAGGTCTGATATTGTGCGTATTCCGTAAATATCAGCCGCCTTTCTGCTCGCTACCAAGCCTTGGGAATCGTTTGCCGTTGCGTAATTGAGCCACACCACATCGAACTGTTTTTTGTACTCCTCTTTAACTATCCGGTATACCTCATCGGGGTCTGCCCGTTTCTCCTGCTTGAGGATTGCCAGGAGTCCTGTACCGGTGTATTCAGGGTAGAGATCGATTGAATTGCTGACAAGCGCCGCATGAACAGCGCTGCTGGCAAGTCCGAAGTTTCGTTCCACCGGGACACCTCCGTCTTCCAGGGCAAGGGCATAAATTTCGGCCAAAATAAAACTTTCCGTAAAATCCTTTGAACCGATCCGTACCGGTCCGCCGCCAATTTCTTTCTTGCCACCCCCGAAAACAAAAGCGGTTCCCCAAAGCACCAATACCAAAAAAGCCCACAATACCTTTTTCATGAAAATCTCCTTAATACTATTGATATCTTATCAGCGTAATACGCCGAAGATCGATTTTATGACAGCCCGTTCCAAGCCGCTTAAAAGATAATCCGCCGATATGGAGAGCAACGCAACAGAAGCTCCGCCAATGATGAGGAGATCGTTCCGCATAACCTGTAGTCCTGTAAATATGATGGTCCCCAAGCCTCCCCCTCCTATATAGGCTACCAAGGTCGCACTGGCTATTACTTCAGCGGCGGCGGTCTTAAAACCTGTCAATATCAGGGGCAGGGCCAGCGGGGTCTTGACGGTAAAAAAGATCCGCCTGCTGTTCATGCCCATGCCCCGGGCGGTTTCCAAAACCGGGGCGGCTATGGAACTGAAGGCAGTCGTCGTATTTATCAGTATCGGGGGAATGGCGAGAAAACAGAGGGCTGTCAGGGCAGGCTTAACGCCGATACCCATAACGGGAATGCACAGGAAAAGGACCCCAAGGCTCGGGATAATCCTGAAGGTTGAAAAGACGCCGGTTATCACATCCCGGAAGATTTTCTTCCTTGCACAGAGGGCCCCCAGGGGAACCGCGATGATGCAGGCGATACCAAGTGCCAAGGCACTGATCCACAGGTGTTCTAGAAGCAGTCTGCCGTATTTGGAGCCGTTTGTCTGAAAATATCCTATATATGCCTGCATCTTTCTTTTATCCCTAATATTCAGACTATTATAATATCAATAGTATTCTTATAGAATTTATAATATATTGAGTAGTATTTGTCAATAGGAGATCAAAAAATATGATCCCCTGTGGATCGAAAACGAGACTGCCGGGACGGAGGCGCTTTGATTCCGCTCTGCTAAGCGATACGGACCTATAACCGATTAAAGTGAGGAGATGCTATGATTTAAATTATCGGGGAATGAGGGTACTCTGGTCTGACGGGGCCAGAGAGCCGGTGGAAGGTTGTTCTTCACGCTGAGGAAACGGAGCGAAAAACTCGGTAAGGAACTGTACATAAATAAAATGCCCGGCATTTTATGTTTATTGCTCATGCAATAAGGAAATAACATGACTAAAGGGTCATGTTATTTCTGTACAGTTCCTAAACCTCGATGAAGAGATTGACTTAAACCGACCACCGTATAGCAAAATGCAGCTGCCAGTCATAGGCAAACCTGCGGTTTGCACGCAGACTGCGAATAGGAGTACGGTGCACCCGACACCCGTCGGACTCAAAGAGTCCGCAATTGCTCCTGGGCGGACGGACTCCGTGGGGCGGCAGCAGTTGTACGGGAAACTGGAGCCGGGGGACAAAGTGAGCCTTGAGGCGGGGAATCTGGCCTTCCAAATGGCCAGTGAAATCAAAGCCCAAGTGGGGAGCGAGGTGGTGGTGCTCAATTCGAGCAAGTTGCCGTTGATTTACGGGTCGATGAAGAAGACCGACAAGGAGGACTCCCTGAAACTGGCCCGGTTGATAGAGATGATGAAGGACGAGCTGCTACCCACGGTGCCGATCCCGAGTGAAAAGGAACTCCGCCGGAGGACCCTGGTAGCCGGTTATCGGAGGGTAAAGAAGAACCGGACCCAGATGATCAACCTGTTGCACGGGCTGTTTGTGCACCAGGGGATAACGACGGTGGTAAAGAAGGACCTGGCGACTAAGACGAAGCGGGAAGAGGCGGTGAAGCAGCTAACCGGGCTGGAAGGGGAAGAGGCCGCCTGGATTCTCACGTGTCTTAAGGCGCACGAGGAGCGGATTGTCGAGTTGGAGCGGCGGATGGAGGAGGAGCGGAAGGGGGACGAACAGATAAAACGGCTGGAAAGGGTACCCGGGGTGGGGCCGCTGGTGGCGCTGGTCTTTGTATCCTATCTGGGGGACGCGAATCGGTTTGATAATGCGGCCCAAGTCAGCAATTATCTCGGGCTGGTGCCGCGGGTGGATATATCCGGAACGATAGTAAGAACCGGGGGTATAACGAAGCGGGGGAACGGGTGGCTGAGGTCGTTATTGGTGCAAGCCTCGTGGGCGTTACTGAGGTGGAAGGATGGAGGAGGGTTGAAAGCTCAGTATATGACGAATGAAAAGGGTTTGGGAAAAAAGAAATCGATTGTGGCCATTGCGAGAAAGTTGGGAGTATTACTGTATACGCTGGTGAAAAACGGAACGGAATATGAAGATAGGAAGTTCAGCGGAGGAAAGAAGGCGGATGGTATTGAACACCTTGCGGAAGAGGCATTAGCGGGCTAAGCCCGTTTGCATAGAGGGTCAGGGGCTGTCAGGGGAAAAAATTCGAAAAAAGCTGCGAATTCCCTTGACATAAAACATAGGAGGGAGGAGTTAGGAGTGGAAGACGGGAGAGCTTCGCTCCCTCCCGATCATAATGCTTGGCGGGGCGTAAAAAGGCCCTCCCGTGGACTGTGGGTCCGGGGGAGGGCTTTTTAGGGCGTCAGGCGCGCGTTTGCGCTGCTACAAGTCCTCAAAGACTAAGGTAACATTGACACTAGTACCAAAGGCCCCCTTAAAATCAGTTTCCCAAAGGGGATCATAGGTACTACCCGCAGGTCGCTTGACAGTAACAGTCTTTGAGTAGTCATTCTGATATTCCGGGTAATCGCCTAGATCTATTGTCGGCGCATCCTTGGGCAGAGTGATGGTGAGGGCCTGGTCACCGGACCCTTCGAAGGCCTGGCCGATGTAAGTTACCGCCGGGAGGTTCAACGTGGTCAGGGCTCTACAGTTACTGAAGGCGCTATACTCAATGTGAGTTGCCGAGGGGAGGTCCAGCGTGGTCAGGGCGCTGCAACCACTCAAAGCATGGGGGCCAATATCAGTAGCCTTCGGGAGGTACAAGGTGGTCAGGGCGGGGCAAAGATCGAGGGCCTGGATGGCCAGGGTCGTTACTTCCGGGAGGTTCAAGGTGGTCAGGTCGTAACAGGCGTAAAAAGCCAGTTGTCCGATGAACGTAGCCGCTGAAAGGTCCAAGGAAACCAGGGCATAATTGCTGGAGAAAGCCTCTGTGCCAATATATGTTGCCGCCGGAAGGTTCACCGTGGTCAGGGCTTTACAATAATGGAAAGCAACATCGCCAATGTGCGTTGCCGCCGGGAAATCCACCGTGGTCAAGGCAATACAGCTTGCGAAAGCCCATTTGTCAATATAGGTTGCCGCCGGGAAGTCCACCGTAGTCAAGGTATCACACATAAAGAAGGCGCTCGCGCCGATAGTTTCTATACCGCTGCCGCTTATGCTCTGGAGGGACGTAAAGTTTTTGAAAGCTGGGTTGGTGAGATTGGGCGGAATGGCCCCCCCCACAATGCTTTTCGCCGCATCGGGCAGGATCAGGGACACCACCCGGTCTTTTCCGGTGCTGAACTCCCAGTCCGGGTCAAACACGGTCCCGGTCATGGAACACAGGGACAGGTCCACATCCACATACTTCCCCGCCGCCGCTATCACCGCCAGGAACTTTGCCAGGCTGTCCGCGCGGCTCCCCAGGTTCATCTTCATGGGCAGGAGTATGGGGTCATCCACGCCGCCCCGGGGGTCGTTGTTTTTGGCCAGGTGGGCCAGGTAGGCCCGGGCTGCCGCGACGCTGGGCAGGGGGAAGCTAAAGTCGCCGGTGTAGACGGGGGTCCCGTCTTCATCGGGGGTATCGCCGATTTCGATCTTGCTGCCCCCGGTGTTACCACCACTGCCGCCGCCGCCGCCTCCGCCGCCTCCGCCTCCGGTGGAAATGGTAACCGAAACCGGCTGGGTTTTCCCGTCTTCAAAGGTAACATTTCCGCTGATGGACGCTATTTCTCCGCTTCCCCCTTCCGTTCCGGTCGTTTTAACGGCTACGGTAAAGGAAGCTGTTGCGTTGGAAGGTTTGAGGGTCAGGGTGGTCCCCGTGCTGGCGGCTACCGTTCCCACGCTCCGGGTGTTGTCCGGGCTGATGGTCAGTTCATAGCGGTCCCCGCTCTGGGGCGTGTAGGCCGCCCGGTCCCCGCTCTCATAAATGACCAGGGTGTAGGTCTTGCCCCCCGTGGTCCCGCTGTAGCTTACAGTCGCCCCGCCGCCGCCGGTCTCACACCCGCCAATGAACATCGCCGCCCCAAAGAGTACGGCGAAACCGAACCACAGGCCATGTGTCTTTTTCATGGTGCGCTCCTTTTCGTGTATACACCCATGATCGGAGCCCGGGTATCCCCAGGATCCGCCACAGGCGGCCCCGGCATATTCACACACGCCGGAGATTAAAAAAAGAGGACTTACGCTTGTAAACATTGACCCGGATAGGGTAGAATGACACCGCGTAA
>JAITBO010000385.1 GCA_031283505.1 Treponema sp.
TCGATGCGGCAGCTCACGTTTCCCCAGGTCCGCACAATCAGGCCGCTTTCCGCAAGCATCTTTCCCGCGACAACAACTTCCTGCCTGGCCAATTCCTGGTCCATAGAGAATCTCCTTTAAAAAAGCGGCCCGGCCTTTTTCAGTCCGGCCGGACGACGTGTTTAAAAACCCGCCCGAAACCGGCCAGGGCCTCGTCGATCAGCTCTTCGGTATAGGCGGCGCTGGTGTACAGGCGGCTTCCCGCCAGCGTGACCAGCCCCTCGGCCATGTAGGCGGCGCCCATGTGTTCCATCTCCGTCTTACGCACCGAGGTCTCCTTTAGCACCCCGGGGATCGTCCAGGGCTTGGCCCAGTTAATGGCAAAGTGTATGGTTCCCACGGTTTCCAAATGGCAGATAGAGCCCTGGTTAAAGGCCACAAAGGGCAGGTCTTTTTCCCTGATCAGGGCCTTGAGTCCCGCGGTCAGCCGGTCCCCCGCAAGCCCCGCCTTCCGGCAGGCGTCGGTTTTTTCCATCTCGCAGATCGTGTGATACCCCGCGGCGCAGCTAAGGGGGTTGGCCGCCATGGTCCCGCCGATGAGCGCCTTTTTGTGCTTGCCCCCGCCATGAATCCCCACGGCGAGGTATTTCATGTATTCCCGCCTTCCCCCCAGGCCCCCGGCGCCGGGGTATCCTCCGGCCACTACCTTGCCGAAGACGGTGAGATCCGGTGTCACCCCAAAGTAAGCCTGGGCTCCCGAAAGGCCCACGCGGAAGGCCGTTACTACCTCGTCAAAAATCAGGAGGGCGCCGTACTTCCGGCAGAGGGCCCCGACATTTTTGCAGAAATCCTTGTCCACCGGGTGGGTGCCGCTTTCAGGGCCGATGGGTTCCAGCATGACCGCTGCGGTGCCGCCCCGGAGCCGGTTGAAGCGGAGCTGGCGCTCCAGATCGTTAAGATCTCCGGGGAAAAATTCGCCGGTATTTTTGAAGCAAAACCGGGGTACTCCGTGGGCCTGGGTGAATTTGGATCCGGGGATACGGATGCCGTAGGCGAGCTGATCGCTCCAGCCGTGGTAGGCGCCGCCCATTTTTAGAACAAATTTTTTCCGGGTTGCCAGGCGGGCTACCCGGACGGCGGCCATGCAGGCTTCCGTCCCCGAACCAAGCATACGGAACATTTCTACAGAAGGAAAAAGATCGGATATTTTTTTTGCCAGTTTGTATTCGTATTCATGGAACAGACCCGTGGAAGGGCCGCAGGTGTTGAGCAGTTCCAATACTTTTTCCCGCACCGCCGGGGGATTGCTTCCCAGAACCGTAGGCCCCCCGGCCTGGAGAAAATCAAAATAGCAATTGCCGTCTATATCGTAGAGCCTGGCCCCTTCGGCCTTGTTAAAGACCAGGGGGAAGGGATAGTTAAAGGCCAGGTTGTGCTGTACCCCTCCGGGAATAATATTCGCGGCCTCGCTTATCATGGCTTTGGATCGGACGCATTTTTTATCGTAGTAATTTTCCACATAGTTTTTCAAAGCATCCGGAGCAATAGAGTAGATCGGTTTTTTAATCAGGGCGTCAAGGGCGGCGACTATTTCCCGGACATCGGGATATTCGGATATGGCGAATCTTGTATCCATGGCGTTTCCTCCTCAGGGAACAGGCGGAAAGTGAATGGTGGTTCACTTTTTTTTATTGTAAACCCCGGCGTATTTTTTGTCAACAAATAAAAAAACGCTTGTGTTTTTTTCCGTTTCGGGGTATCCTGTTTTTTATGGCCGATTCATTTCATAAAGAAGCCTTTAACAGAATCCCCGAGGAAAAACGTTCCCGCATCATTGCTGCCGCCACCGCCGAGTTTGCCAACAAAGGTTTTGATCAGGCGAGTGTCAGCAGTATCGCCAAAAAAGCGGGGATCAGCGTGGGCTCCCTTTATAAATATTTTTCATCAAAAGAGAATTTTTTTTTATCCTGCATCCGGTTTGGTATCAATACTCTGGAAGATGTCCTTAAGGATGTCCTTCGTTCGGAGGGGGATCTTTTTTCCAAGGCGGAAAAGATCGCCCGGCTTATTCAGCGGCATTCCCGGCAAAACGCGGAGCTTATACGCCTTTACAATGAAATCGCCGCGGAGGGCAATTCGCCGCTGGCAAGGCGTCTGTCGAGGGATATGGAAGGCGTTTCCGCCCGCGCCTACACCGCGCTTATCCGCCAGGGACAGAAAGACGGCGGTATCCGCCGGGACGCCGATCCAAAGCTCTTTGCCTGTTTTTTGGACAACCTTTTTGTGATGCTGCAATTTTCCTATGCCTGTGAATACTATCAGGAACGCTTCATGGTCTATGCCGGCAGGGGTGTTTTTCGCAGGGACGAGGATGTTATAAAAAATTTTTTGAAATTTATACGGGCGGCTTTTTCCCCGGAAGAAAAATAGCGGCAAAGGGAGTATCAAGTTATGTACGCTTTAACCTATGACGTGGGAACCACGGGCCTCAAAACCTGCCTGTTCAGCATTACCGGCAAGCTGGAACTGAAGGAAAGCGCTTACGCCGGATACGGCCTGTACACGCTGGAAAACGGCGGGGTCGAGCAGGACCCGGAAGAATGGTGGCAGGCTGTCTGCTCGACAACCAGGGAAGTGATCAAAAAGGCAGGTATCCGGGGAGAGGACGTGGAGGCGGTCTCCTTCTGTTCCCAGATGCAGTGCCTGGTCCTTGTGGACAAGGAGGGAAGGCCCGTCCGCAGGGCCATGAGTTACCTTGATTCCCGGGCCCACCACCAATATGCAAAGGGTATAACCAGCGGTTTCGCCATTGGCGGCCTCAATGTAAGAAAACTGATTGTTTCTCTGGCCTTTACCAAGGCAATGGCCGCCAGCGTCAAGGACCCCGTGTGGAAGTACAACTGGGTCAGGGACAACGAGCCGGAAAATTTCAGCCGGGTCTGCAAATGGCTGGACACCAAGGAATATCTTATTGCCCGCATGACGGGGAATATGTGCATGACCCTTGATTCCGCCTATGCCACCATGTTGTACGATGTACGCCCCGGCAGGCAGGGCTGGTGCCGTCCGATCTGTAAAATGCTCGGGGTAAACCCGGACCATCTACCACCCCTCATCAAATCCAGCGATTCCGCGGGGCGCGTCAAATCCCGGGCCGCGGAAGAATTGGGCCTTAAAGAGGGCGCCCTGGTATACGGGGGAGGAGGGGACGCGGTCCTCATCGGAGTGGGGACCGGCGCCACCGAACTGGGGGATACCTACGTTTACCTTGGAACCTCGGGCTGGGTGTCCACCCTCACGGACAGGCAGATTCTGGACATTAATTCCCGGATTGCGTCTATTATCGGGCCCCAGCCGGGCCGGTTTCATTATTTCGCGGAAATCGAAACCGCCGCGAAGTGCCTTGAGTGGGTCAAAGATCACCTTGCCCTGGACGAGATTGGGATATACCTCGAAAAAAAGAACGTTACCGAATCTCTTGAAAAGGTCTACATAAGCCTCTACGACTACCTCTGCGAAGTGGTAAGCCGTGTTCCCGCGGGGAGCCAGGGCGTTATATTTACCCCCTGGCTTCACGGCAACCGCTGTCCCTTTGAGGACCCCAACGCCCGGGGGATATTTTTCAACATCGGTCTGGAGACAGGCAAGTCCGCCCTTATCCGGGCTGTTATCGAAGGAATCTGTTACCATTGCCGTTTGGCGCTGGAGGCGGAGGAAAAACGGTTAAAAATTTCAGACAGCGTCATGGTCTCCGGCGGCGGCGCCCTGTCTTCGGTGATCTGTCAGATCCTCGCGGACATTCTGGGCCGCAAGGTCCTGGTCCTGCCCAACCCCCAGAATTCCGGCTCTTTTGGCGCGGCCATAGTGATCGCCGCGGGTCTGGGCAGGATACCTTCTATCGAAGACGCCAAGACACTGCTCCCCCCCTACACGGTCTATACCCCGGTCAAGGAAAACAAACTTGTCCATGACCGGAATTACCTGGTATTTAAAAACCTGTACAAGAACAATAAAAAGAGCTTTGCCCTTTTAAATTCGCAGTCAAAATAGGAGGAATATTGTGGAAAAAAAATACACTCTCGGACACAGGCGGACCTTAGGGTATGCTTCGGGAATCATTACCGAATCTCTGATTTACAATATGTATTTTACCTATTATCTGGTTTTCCTGACTTCCGTCGCGGGGCTGAAGCCGGCCCTGGCCGGTACGGTAAGCCTGATCTCCGTATTTCTGGACGCCTTGGCCGATCCTGTCCTCGGCTTTTTATCCGACCGGCCCGGGGCGGACAAACGCAGGTTTATGGCCCGTGCCCTCTTCCCCCTGGCCCTTAGTTCCGTGGCCGCCTTTGTTACTTTTCCCGCAGAAATCTCCGGGGGGATCAAGTTTATTTACTATGTGCTGATCACCATCGTCTTTTGGCTGAGCTATACTACCTATACCATTCCCTACTACGCTGTTGTGGCGGAGATCACCGAGGATTACGACGAGCGTACCCGTATCCGCAGTTTAAGCTCCCTGATCAACACCGGCGGCATCTGTCTTGGCAATGTTCTTCCCGCGATATTGCCCGGAGCTTTTGCGGCCCTTGGTTTTTCCTTTTCCGGAGGTTGGCTGCCGACTGTGGCCGTCCTGGCCTTCATATCCCTGGTATTCGGCGTGATTACCCTGCGCTCCCTCAGGCAGGCCAAACTCTACCGCCCCCCGGAACAGACGAACCGCTTTGATTTTTTTAAGACCATGCTATCCATCCTCAAGCTGGCGCCGTTTAAAGGCTTTTCAATTTTTGTCTTTTTTTATCTGGCTGCCAGCGCCATGATCCAGGCCAATATTGTTTTTATGATTGTCCACTGCGTGGGCCTTACCCAGGATTTTATGGCGGCGGTCGTGGGCATCCTTGTGGTGACCATGCTGATCTTTATCCCGGTTACCACGGCCATTGCGGAAAAACGGGACCGCCGCGCCGCCTGCCTGGTGATGTTTTCCCTGATGCTGGCAGGGCTGGTGATCCTCAAAATCGTTGGCATTGATTCGGTCATCACGCTTGTCTTTGAGGCCGTTACTATGGGGATCGGGACTGCCGCTTTCTGGACTGTGTTTTACTCCATATCTTACGACCTGGTGGAGGTTGACGAACTGATCAACGGCGCCAGGCGCGAGGGGACTATCACCGCCGTTCCCCAGTTTATCCAGAAATTCGGCGCGGCGGTGGGCGTTTGGCTGGCGGGAATTTTTCTGACTTTCTACAAGTACGACAGCCTTTCTTCCCTTCAGTCTGAAGCGACGGTAAAAGGCATTGAGAGTATCGGGACCATTATCCCCGCGGTTTTCCTGGCGTTTTCGATTGCCGGGCTTTTGCTGTATCCCGTTACCAGGAAGCGCTTTGAAAAGCTCCTGGCGGCCCTGGCCAAAAAGCGCCTGGGAGAGGCCTACACCACCGAGGGCTTTGAAAAGTTGGTTAGCTGAAACCGTAGCCCATAGGAATCCCCGCGGAAGGGGAAAGGCCCGGCTCAAAGTCAATTATAAAGTCCATGTTTTAACACCAGTCCTTGTCGTGTGGAGTGTACAAAGGGGAAATGATGAATAATGGGGCTCCGCTTCCGGCGGCCCTCGCGGCGCTAATTCCCGGTTCCTTTGATTGCGTCCATCCAGACGCCGGGACCCAGGCAACGAGCCATAGGGGGAAGTTCCCATTCCAGTTCCGTAAAGGAAGCGGGCACGGTCAGGGCGGCGGCAAGGCGGTTTATCGTCTCCGTCCCCGCAGGCAGGAGGCCGGCTGCGTGTTTTGCCCGCAGAAGGGCCAGAATCTCTTCTTTATCCATACATTTCCCCAAAAAGTTCCAGTTGGCCAAAGACCGGCTCCTTTGTCTCCTGGTGGACGGCGGATTGACCCTTCCGCCCCTCCGGAATCCGGCGCATACCCCGTTTCTTCAGGGCCGGGAGGAATTCGTTGATAAGGGACGCCATGTCCGCGTCCAGAAAACGGCTGCCGCCTGTAGCCAGGGCTTTTTCCAGAGCGGATGCGGCGGCTTCGTCGTCTTTGCCCAAAAGGGCAAAGCCCAGAACGCAGAAACCGTCGGCCTCGCCCAGGGTCTTTACCGTCACGGAAAAAAAGTCCGATTCCTCCCAGCCGGCCTTGTCCAGGAGGTCCAGGCAGTACCGGACATAACGCAGGGCCAGGAGGGGACCGTCCCCGTGTTTTTGCTCCAGAAGGGATTTCATGATCTTTCCGGCTAAAAGAGCGAATTGCTCCGTCAGGCCGTGATTGAGGGCTTCTTCAGCCTGTCCTGCCAGAAAGGACAGAGGATGGGGTTCCACGATAAGACGGTGGTAGAGGCTGGTCACGGCGTTGCAGGCCCCGGAAAGTTCGTCAAAAATGGTTTCCCGATGGCCCGTTCCCTGCCGGGCTATCCAGGCCCTGAACAGGGGCTTGAGCGCGCCGGGAGGGGAATCGTCCTCTATGGCTTCTAGGGCGGCCTCGCAACCGGACAAATCCCCCGAGTAGAGGGAACGAATCCCGTATATCAGGTGCTTCCAGGGCTGTAATTGCCTGTCCCCGACTTTCTCCATGCAGGTAAAGCTTTCGGGATTGTCCATGCCGTTGGTAACTGCGTCAAAGGCATCCACCAGGCTCCACGCGGGGGAGGCCAGAGGATAAGAGCGCATCAGGGCGTACAGATCGTCGTTCTCGTTCATCAGGATACTATAAATCTCCCAGGAAATTTTTTATAAGTTCCATTTTAAGATCCCGGACACGTTCGGTAATCGACACTTTGTAAATATGGGGATTAAGGAGCCGTTTGTAGCTCTGATCAAAGGTCTCCAGGTCTTCCCGTACAAGGCGGCGTATGCCTTCCAGGGAGGGTCCTTCTCCAAGGGGCTTACCGTCTTTCATGCGGAGTTTAAGGAGCGGCTCCGGACTGCTCAAAGGGGTATGGTAGAAATGACGGTAATCCCCGGAAGGATGCCAGAAGGCGTATCTCCGCTCCGGCTCTATGAGATCCGGCGCTTCCCCGGTTTCATTAGGGCTTGAGAGCCCTATAGGACTTTCAAGCCCCAAGATGTCCGCCAGGGCCATACCCTGGGTGTCTTTGAGCCGCCATACCTGCTTGACGCCGGGGGTGGTGGTTTTTTCCGGGTTGTCGGAGAATTTGATCGCCGGGAGGAGGCGCCCCGAAGAATCTTCTTTGGCGATGAGCTTATACACCCCGGTAAACGCCGCGTCACTGCCGCCGGTCACCATCTGGGTTCCCACTCCCCAGGAATCGACAGGGGCTCCCGCGTTGGCAAGGGTCTGGATGATGGACTCGTCCAGGTCGTTGGATACCGCGATAGTCGCCTTGAAAAGCCCCGCAGCGTCCAGCATCTTCCTCACTTCCACCGAAAGGTAGTGGATGTCCCCGGAATCCAGGCGTATCCCGAAGTTTTTCCCCTGGGCGGCCAGGCGCTTCCCTACGATTACGGCGTTGGGCGCCCCGCTTTTCAGGGTGTCGTAGGTGTCGATGAGGAAAACCGGGTGTTTGGGGTAGATCTCCGCATAGGCGGAGAAAGCCTCCTCTTCGCCGGCGAAGGACATGACCCATGAATGGGCCATGGTCCCCATCACGGGGATGCCGAAGGCTTTTCCCGCCGCCGCGTTTGATGTCCCCGAGGCCCCTCCTATAAAGGCCGCCCGGGAAGCGGACATGGCCCCGTCCATACCCTGGGCCCGGCGGAGGCCGAACTCCATGATCGTCCCCTGCCCGGAGGCCAGCCATACCCGGGCCGTTTTCGTGGCGATAAGGCTCTGGAAGTTGACGGTGTTGAGGATAAGCCCTTCCAGAATTTGGCACTCGATAAGCCCGCCGTCCACCCGGATGAGGGGTTCCTGGGGAAACACCACCCGGCCTTCGTCCATGGCCCGGAGGGACCCGGTAAAGCGGAAGTCCCTCAGGTAGGAGAGGAACCCTTCTTCAAAGAGTCCCAAGCCCCTGAGGTAGTCGATGTCGTCATCGGAAAACTCCAGGCTCCCCAGGGCCTCCACTAGGGGCCCCAAGCCTGCGAACACGGCGAAGCCCCCGCCGAAAGGCTGGCGGCGGAAAAACACCTCAAAAACGGCCCGGCGGTTCATGTTTTTCTTCCAGTACCCCTGGGCCATGGTGAGGGAGTAAAAATCCGTAAACAGGGCCGAAAGGTTTTTCATTCCAGTTCTCCTGACTCAAGGAGGAGTATCCCCGCGGCCTCCATGTCCGCCAGGGCCTTCTCCACGGAACCTTTCGGGAAGTCCACTCCCCGTACCGCGTCTTTGAGGACCACCGTTTTATACCCTAGGGCGGCGGCGTCCATGGCGCTGTAGAATACGCAGTAGTCTGTGGCAAGTCCCCCAAAAACCACGGTTTTGATCCCCAGCCCTTTAAGGAACCCGTCCAGCCCGGTGGGAGTTTTTCTGTCGTTTTCAAAGAACGCCGAGTAGGAATCCAGGTTCTGCCTGAATCCCTTGCGGACGATGAGGTTTACGGGCCGCAAGTCCAGCCGGTCATGGAAAGCCGCCCCTTTGGTTCCCTGGACGCAGTGGACCGGCCAGAGGATCTGCTCCCCCACACCGGGCAGGACAACCGCGTCCCCCGGCTTTTTTTCGGGGTGGGAGGCGGCGAAGGAACAGTGATCCGCCGGATGCCAGTCCGCCGTGGCTATCACGGGACCCCCTTCCCGGGCGAACCGGGAGGCAAGGGCGTTCAGGGGCGACGTTACGGCATCCCCGCCGGCCACCGCCAGCGCCCCCTGATGCCGTTCTTCCCCGGAAAACGCGGTATAGGAAGGGCAGAAATCGTTTTGCACGTCAATTTCCAAAAGAGCGGATTCCTGAATAGCAAGGGTCATAGGATAACTCCGTGTCGTTTTATGTAAAGGCAACCGTACCAGTGTTGGTCCGTGATCAATACGGTAAGGTATTTTGGGGGATTTTTCAACCGCAGGATAAAAAAACAGCGGTCAGTTTTATTCGTCCGGAGGTCCTGCCAGCGTTTTAAACAAATCCGTTTTACCGTGTTTAGGGGCGCTGGTATAAGCAGCCGGAATTTTGAGAATTTATCATTCTCAACCCCTTGCTATTGACTTCTCATACAGGACGGCTATACACTTCCAATTTAGAGGTGTATTTGGAGGAAAGCATTACCATCGTATTGGACGACCGGGAAGTGCTGTTTGGGGTATGCGGCGCAAACGATGGGAACCTTAAAATACTGGAAGGTTTCCTGGGGGGACGTATCAATACCCGGGGAAATGAAATCCGGTTTGAAGGAGTTGACGCCGGCGGCGTCAGACGTTTCAAGACGATGATAGACAGTCTTATAGCCGCAGTTGAAGAGGGTGAAAGTCCTTCGCCTGAGTATGTTAAAGCCCTGGCCGGAATTCAGGGGGGTGGAGGAGACGAAAAAACCGGGGTGGACGGCGGTTTACCAGGAAGCGGGAAAGACGGTGGGGAAGTCCCTGACGGGAAGCCCCAAGCGGATACTATGCGGGCGGCTCTTATCAATATTCCCCATGGGTTTGGCCGCGTCTTCCCGAGGAGCCGAAATCAGGCCTCGTATATTCTGGGAATGAGGGCCAGGGACATCTGCTTTTGTGTGGGACCGGCGGGAACCGGGAAAACCTACCTTGCTATCGCGGAAGCCCTGAGCCTGGTGCTTTCCAAGAAGGCCCGCAAACTGGTTCTGACCCGTCCGGTGGTGGAGGCCGGCGAAAGCCTGGGCTTCCTTCCGGGAGACCTTACTCAAAAGATAAATCCTTATCTCAGGCCCCTTTACGACGCTATGGAAGCCCTTATTCCTTTTGAACTCATACGCCGCATGGAAGAGGACCGGGATATAGAAATCGCACCTCTGGCCTATATGCGGGGGAGGAGCCTCAACAACTGCGTCATTATTCTGGACGAGGCTCAGAATACTACTAAAGAACAGATGAAGATGTTCCTGACCAGGATAGGGGAGGGCGCCAGGGCGGTCATCACCGGGGACGCCACCCAGATTGATCTCCCCAAACGGATCGATTCCGGACTGTTACACGCCGTCTCCATTCTTTCCGGTGTAGAGGGGATTCATTTTGCCTACCTTAACACTGCCGATGTGATCCGTAATCCCCTTATCAAGAAGATCATACAGGCGTATGATGATAACGAAAAAATATGAAAAAAAATAACGGCGATCTCGAAGGCAGCGCCTTCTTTAGTGCTTTAAAACCCCAAAAACCCCGGCTGGGCCCTTTTTTGGCTTCGGCGGCGGCTTTCCTGTTTTCCCTGACGATGACTATTGTCAGCCGGGACTATTCCCGGTTCGGAGTGGAGGATCTTCAGGATTTTGAGGTAGGCCGGGTGGCTGACCGGGATATTACGGCGGAACAGCTCGTCTCGTACATTGATGAGGAAGCTACCAGGCATAGCAGAGAGTCCAGAGAACATCAGGTTCCCGCAGTCTTCATCTACTCGGTACAGATGAGTGAAAGGATCATCGAGTCTTACAACCGGTTCGCTGCGGTTTCGGCGTCTTTCTTTACCGAACCGGGCAGAGGGTCTTTTAATTACTTCCGTTCTGGTTTGGAGGCCGAATTCCCCGGTTCTTTTTCCTCCGTTACCCTGGAAGCTCTGTATAACGCCCCGGACCGGGAACGTTTCAACGAATACGGCAACGCCGTTCTGGGGCAGCTTCTGGAAGCCGGTATCTTCGCCCTGCCTCCGGGTCTGGAAGCCTATAACCCGGAGGTGGCGGAACTCCTCCACAATTATGGTCCCAGGACGGAGCGGGAACAGATACGGTACGACCGGATCATCACCATGGATACGGCGGGGGACGCCGTAGCGCGGCTTACGGAAGAGAATGGTTTTCCCTTTTCATTCGCCTCCATCGCGGTGTCCCTGCTTATGCCGTTTCTCGCGGAGAATGTCTTTTTTTCCCCGGAAGATACGCAGCAACGTATTGACGAAGTACGGAAGAAAGCGGAACCGGTTGTAAAGTACATAGAGCGGGGCAAGAAGGTAATTAGGAAGGGTTTTCTCGTCACGGAAGAAGATATGGTCCAGCTTAGGGCCTTGAGCGTCACCGCCCATAACCGGGATCCAAGGGCGCTCATGGGCCAGATACTGGTGTTCCTCCTCCTCTACGCCCTTCTGGTTTTCCTGGCGGGGAAACGTTCCCTGGGCCGGTGGCTTGAACCACGGGAAGTTTATCTCCTCTGTATTCTGGCTTCGGCGTATATTTCCGGTTCCGTTTTTATCAGAAATCTTTCTGTCCTTGGGGATTTGCCCGCAGCTCTGTTTCTGCCTACCGCCCTGGTGGTCATGCTCCCGTATATTCTCATTGGTCCCCGGCCTGCGGTAATCATGTCTATGGTCCTGCCTCTTGCGGGCTTCCTCGCCAGCGCCTTTGACGCCTCGTCCTATATTTTCGCTCTCACCTCCGGGGTGGTGGCGGTTTATACCTTGCGGGGGACCGAGAAGCGCATAGACCTGGTCAAGGCGGGCCTGGTCATAGGGGCGGCTAACTGTGTTTCCGTCATAGCCATCCTCCTCATCCGTCGGAGCTCGCCGGAAAGTTACCCTGGTCTTCTGTTTTGGGCCGCCTTTAACGGCGTGGCTTCGGGGATGCTGGTTTTGGGTTTCCTCCCCTGGCTGGAACACGCCTTGAACGCGGTGACTACTTTTAGGCTCATAGAACTCGCTGATCTCAATTCCCCCATTCTAAAGCGTCTTTTCAGCGCCGCGCCGGGGACTTACAGCCATTCCCTCATGGTGGCGACATTGGCGGAAGCGGCTTGCCAGGAAATAGGGGCCAACCCTCTGCTGTCGAGGGTAGGGGCTTATTACCACGACATAGGTAAGATAGACAACCCCAGCTATTTCGTGGAAAACCAGACCGCTTATAACAAGCACGATGATATAGCCCCCCGGCTTTCGGCCACCGTGATCCGCAGCCATGTGAAGCTGGGAGTGGAAAAGGCCCGGCACCTTGGCCTTCCCCAGGAAGTGACGGATATTATCGCCGAGCATCACGGTAATTCGGTGATAAGCTGGTTCTACCACGAAGCCTTGAAACGGGAAAGCCTGGTGAACGAGGAGGATTTTTCCTACCCCGGTACGCCTCCCCGGTCCCGGGAATCCGCAGTGGTCATGCTGGCGGATGTCACGGAGGCGGCGGTGAGGACCCTCAAGAAGCCTTCGGTAGCCCGGCTCGAAAAGTACATCCAGGAACTCATCATGGCGAAATTCGAACATGGTCAGCTTTCCGAGTCGGAATTGACTTTTCGGGAACTGGAAACGATCAAAAAAGCCTTTGTCCGGGTCCTGGCCGGCCATTACCACGCCCGGATCGAATACCCGAAGATCGGCAAGGACCTCAGGAACCAGGAGGGTTCCAGGGATACAAAAGAAACGCCGGAGCCGAAACAGGATCATAAAGCCGACGTGCGGCCATCCGTCCGCAGGAATGGGGGACATCCATGAACCGCGTTGAAGTACACGCCGAGGAGGTCCCTCTTCCCGGCTGGGCTCCTTCTCTCGCCGCCTTTGCCCTCACTGTCCTGGATTCTCTGGGTAAAACAGATTGGGACCTTTCAATTCTTCTCTGCAACGATGCGTATATACGCAGCCTCAACTCCCGGTACCGGGATATGGACGAGCCCACGGATGTGTTGTCTTTTTCTCTTGGGGAAACCGTCCCGGACGGCGACGGCCCTATGCGGTATCTGCCCGGAGACATCGTTATCTCTCTGGAAACCCTGAAAGAAAATATGCGGTATTTTCACGTAAACGAAGATGAGGAGTTGTGCCGTCTCGTGATCCATGGCATTCTTCATTTAGACGGAATGGATCACGAAGACAACGAACCCTTTCGGCCTATGCTGAGGCTTCAGGAAGAATTATTGAGAAAATTATCCGGGGGGCCGGTGATTCAGGAGGAGACCGGGACGCGGACAAAACCGGCTATAATGGGAGGAATGGAGCTGAAAATATCATGAGTGCTGGAGGGTTTGTGAAATCCCTGTTCAAAAAAGGCGAAATGGATAAAAAGACCTACGATTCCCTGGAAACGGATCAGCAGGAAATGATCCGGGGGGTAGTGGAGTTGTCGGAAACCACCGTCAAGGAGGTCCTGGTTCCCCGGATAGACACGGTGTTCCTGTCCGTGGAGACCCCCAGGGACGAGCTTTTGGCGGACATCTGCGAAAGCGGCCATTCCCGGTTTCCGGTATACGAAGAGACGATAGACAACGTTATCGGTATCCTCTATGTGAAGGACGTGCTTCAGATTCTGGTTAAAAACGAAGAATTCGACATTCGTAAACTGTTGCGGAAACCTTTTTTTGTCCCCCTTTCCAAGCATATTGACGAACTTCTGCGGGAACTCAGGCGGCGGCGGGTTCACATTGCGGTGGTGGTGGACGAGTATGGCGGCGTGTCGGGCATAGTCTGTATGGAGGACATCATCGAGGAGATCATCGGGGACATACAGGATGAATTTGACAACGAACAGGAAGATATTCTGAAGCTGGGGGAGGATTCCTACCTCTGCGATGCCAGGGTGAACCTAGAGGACCTGGGGGAGGAAATAAGGGTGGAGTTCCCGGTGGAGGACTTCGACACCCTGGGGGGGTTTGTCTTCGACCTTTTAGGGAAAATTCCGGTCAAATATGAAAAAGCCGTATACGCCGGTCACGATTTTATCATCCAGGACATGGAAGGGCACAAGATAAATACCGTCAAGATCGTTTTAAGGCGGGATCACGGTTCATGATGAGAAGGCTCCTGCCGCTTTCCCCGGCGGTCCTGTTTTGTCTTTTACTGATTTTTTCTCCCGTCACCCTCAATTCTCAAAGCCGTCTTCCCGGTGGAAGCGCGGCATCTTATTACGTCCAGGGCCGGGAGTACATGGCCGCCGAAGACTGGTATTCTGCTGCGGAAGCCCTGCTGGAGTGTCTCAAACTCAGCCCCGCCCACGCCGAGGCCGCCGCTTCCCTGGCGGAGTGTTACTACGAACTGGGGGAATATGACGAGGCCCTGATCTGGGTCAGAAAGGGCCGTACCCTGGCCCGGGGAAATACGGCCCTGGCGAACCTGGAGGTTGTTACTCTTATCGCCCTGGGGCAGCTTGACGAGGCCGCCGTAGTTATCTCCGGCATCCTTGCCAGGGAACCGTACAACCGGGAAGCCCTCTTTGCCGCTGCGGAACTGGATATAGCCCGGGGCAGGGCAGGGGACGCCCTGATCCGTTACCGGGAAGTGGCGCCCCGCTACCCCGATGACCGGCGTCTCCTTATTTCTCTTGCCTTGGTCCAGGGGTCCTTGGGAGACGCCGGCGGCGCAAGGGCCTCCATCGAAAAGGCCCTGGCCCTTCATCCCGGAGATTACCGGGTCTATTATTACGCCGCCTATCTGGACGCTCAGGCTGGCCGCCTTTCCCGGGCCATAGAGTACGTTGCGGAATCCCTGGCACTGCGGCCCGGTTTTGTCCAGGCCCGGTCCCTTCTGGCTTCCCTCCGTTACCGTGCCGGCCAATACGAAGAAGCAGCCCGCCTTGCCGATGAGTCCATCGCGGCGGACCGGAACAACGCCAGCGACTGGTATCTCAAGGGCATGGCCTACGCTCGTATGGGCCGCAGGAGCGAAGCGGCCTCCGTCCTTGCCGCCGCCGCCGCAATCAACCCGGAAGATGAGTTTATCCGCATCGCCCTGGAAGATCTGGTGATTTCCGATGCTCCTCTGGAGGACCCTGGCCGCGTCCGCTGGGCCTCCTGGCATTTCGACCGCGCCAGGGAATACCGGTCCCGGAACCTGGGGGACCAGGCCTTGTTCGAGTACCGCCGGGGCCTCAGGATCAACCCCTACGCGGCGGACCGCCGGGAATACGCCGATCTCCTGCGGGTCAAGGGTTTTCCCGCCCGCTGTCTGGAAGAGCTCAAGTTCATGCAGACTCTGGGCCTTGGGGACCGGAACATAGCCGATACGGTGGAAACCTACAACGCCCTTCTTGCGGACGCCCTCCACCGGCGCTGGTCCGTGAATCCCGTGGAGATAGCTTCTTCATCCCGCCACTGGAAACTTGCGGTTTTCTCTGTGGCCTCCCAGTCCGCCTTTTACCATGCCGACGCGGGAAGCGTGGCTTCTTCCTTCATCAAAGACCTTCTGGTCCATGACCGGAATGTGGAAACTATAGAAGCGGAACTCAGGCAGCCTTCGTTTTCCCAGGCTTTTCGTACCGCCCGTGAAAAGGAGGCGGACTATTTTCTTGTCATCTCGGTTTTGGAAAACGAGCGGGATATTTCGGTGACGGGGGAACTTTTCGCCGCCCGGACCGGATCGCCTGCGGGGACTTTCTCCGCTTTCAGGACCGGCCCGGACCGTTTGCGTAATGCCGCCCGGAACATCACGGACCAGCTTGCCGCGTCCTTACCCTTCCGGGGAGAACTCTTGAGCCGCCGGGCTTCCCAGGCTCTTTTGGACAAGGGCCGCGCCGACGGCGTTGAGGCCGGACAGGTCTACGATGTGGTGAAGAAGGACCGGGTCGTTACTCTCAATGAAGGCGCGGGTCTCTCCTATCCTCCGGAAGATATAGCGGGGACCTTGACCGTCAACCTTGTGGACGAAGATGTGAGCCTTGGAACCCTGAACCGATCCGGTTTCTTCGACCGCATAGAGGCTGGGGACGAGGTTGTCTTGCGGAAAGAGAAAACAGACCAACCTGTAACGGCGGAAATCCCGGCCAACCCGGAATTGCGGGCCTTGCTGCGGAATCTGCGCTGAAAAAGGGTGATTACTGCGTCATCATCGCCAGCGCTGCCTGTATCCATTCCGTCGTTTCTCCGGGATATTCGGATTGGACGGTTAGAAATTCAAAGAGGGATTCCCGGTAGGAACCAGTAAAATAATGGGCTTGGGCAAGGTAGAACCTGGCCCTGCTTTCGGAGGCGGCGCTACGGGGCAGGGACAGGTATTGAAGGAGTTCGTCTCTGCATACAGGCCAGTCCCGGTTCCTGAATGATCCTTGAGTGATGGAACGGAGGGCGTATTCTTCCCCGCCGGATGGAGGTTCCAGGTCCTCGTCAAAGACGCGGGGTGTTTTTTGGAGAAGCTTAGGATCTGTCCGCTGGCGGATAAGGCTGTTTACAGCCCGCGCCGCTTCGGGACTTAAAGGCGTTGGAGACGGGATGTCCTCATAGCCGCTTCCGGGGGAAACCGCGTTCACCGAGATGAGGGGAAGCGGGATAGACCTGATTCCCGGAGAATCGCCCAGGCCGACTCTGGACCCGGAGGAAACCTCCACGGCTCTTATGGTGGCGTTGTAGCCGGGGTAAATCCCTACATTGCCGGAAACCAGTTCGTCTTCGGCTATAACCGCGTAGTAATAGGGAATACCCGGAACAGGGTAATCCATAAAGGGGGAAAGGATTTCGTCTTCGACGAGGACCGCGTTCAGAAGGTCCCTGGTTTTGGTGATAGGACTGACGCTCCGGTAAAGCAAAGGATTCTTCACCGGGGTGCTTAACCGAAAAGAGATGAGAACCCCATCGCCCCGGACTGCGGCTTCCAGGCCGATGATCCTGGAGGATGTATCGGGACCCCGGACCGGGGGGGAGCTTTCATTCTGAGTTTCTTCAACCGTAACGGTTACAGTGTTACCATAGGGCATAAATATCTCGTACCGCTGGCCTCGTTCGTCGCTGGCGGCTATAAAATAATGCCATTCTCCCGGATTTTCCACCTCATCTATGTAGGACTGAACCCCGTAAGGCGCTTCTATAGGGTGGACCATGTAATAGGGATGAGCGGTATCAAAGGGAATTTGAGATCGGTAAACAAATACCGGGCCTCGTACATCACGGGAGTCTACCCAACTCAGGCGGATCAGGTTGTTCTTGACTTCTCCTCGAAGCTGGGAAACAAAGGGAGCAAAAACCGATCCGGCGTTCTGGGTTTGGGCATAGACCGAAAACAATGTCTGAAATACAAGCAGAGAGACTAAAAAAATCACCGGTCTGAATTGAGGCGTTTTCATTTCCATTATCATAAAATTAACTTAAAACAATAGAGGCTGTTCCAAAACTTCAGTTTTTGGAACA
>JAITBO010000401.1 GCA_031283505.1 Treponema sp.
CCCCCGCAGTAAATTTGCCGGAATATAGATCAACCCGAACTATCAAAAAATCTTGTCCCTTCCTGATATGTATGCCGGGAGGAACATTTTGAAACTTTTCACGCCGGGACCAATCGCGATGGATCCCGAAACAATTGCCGAGGCCGGAAAACAGGCGCAGTATTTTCGGACCCCGAAATTTTCTGAAATCATGCTTGAGTGCGCGGATATGCTGCAAGAACTCCTGGACGTACCGGAAGGCACACGGATGATTTTTCTTACCGCAAGCGGAACCGCCGCCATGGAAGCTTCCGTGATGAACCTGTTTACGCCCGCCGATAGAGTTTTGGTACTGTCAGGGGGAACCTTCGGCAGACGATTCAAGCAGATATGCCAAATTCATCGTATACCCGCCGAATCAATAGACCTTGAGTGGAACGAAGCCTTTACACCTGACATGCTCGCAGACTATGAAAACAAGGGCATAACCGGAATGCTTGTAAACATGTGTGAAACATCAACCGGTCAATTATATCCAATGGACATAATTTCAGAATTCTGCGAAAGGAACGGAATTTGCCTTGTTGTAGACGCCATCAGTTCTTTTTTATGCGACGGCTTTAGAATGAGGAACACAGGTGCGGGAGCCGTCATAATAAGCTCACAAAAAGGACTCGCGTTGCAGCCGGGCATGTCGTTTGTCGCCGTATCAAAAGAAGCGTTTGAAACACGGTGCGAAAAGAACGAGCCGGAGTCTTTGTATTTTCGTTTTACCGGTTATTATCCTGAAATATTGCGGGGTCAAACGGAATTTACCCCGGCAATAGGAATCATAAACCAATTGCATGAAAAACTGAACCGGCTTTTAAAAACCGGCGGCGCGTGGCCTCAAATTTACCATGTTATGAACCTCGCAAAATATTTCCGGAAGCAGTTAACCGAAAATACCGGTTTTACCTACCCCCAATATCCCCTGTCGAACTGTGTAACGCCGGTTATTTGCCCGAAAAACAACGCAAAACAAATTGCAGCGTTTTTACGCGATACCCATGAAATATATGTTGTTCCCGCGGCGGGAAATCTTGCCGATTCCACTTTCCGCGTCGCCCACATGAGCAGGCAGCTTGCCGAAGAGGATGTGGACGAATTGATTGGACTTTTACGGTTAATGTAGGGGGAATCATGATTGCCAATAAAATTGTCGTCTACACCTCCGGCACCTTTGATATGATGCACATAAACCACATAAAAATGATCGAATACGCCCGATCCCTGGGGGATATTTTAATAGTGGGCGTTAATACCGACGAGCTGGTGATATCCTATAAAACAGAGCCCATAATCCCTTTTGAAGAACGCATCGGGCTTATGAAGGCGTTAAAATACCCCGATATCGTTATCCCGCAGCATTCACTCGATCACAGGGACAAAGTAAAAAATCTTAATTTTGACGTATTTGTTGTCGGTGACGACTGGGCCGGCAAGTATGACTATTTGAAGGAACAGGGAGTCTCGGTTGTCTATTTTCCCTACGGCAGGGGGATAAGCTCAACAAATTTGAAGGAAAAAATATACGAAAACTACGCCAAAATGAAAGAAAAAGCGGATTCGCATTTTCCCGCTGCCACGGAGGTGCCGGATGCGATAGACAAAGGCACGATAGCGGACAGCCTTGTGGGTACTGACAGCTAATCGCTGACGCCCGCCGGCGGCGTTCACAGCCGGCATCGCGTGCAAAAAAGGGGGCCGCAAGGCCCCTTTTCTTATGGAGTGTTCAGGTGTACCAATCCGCGGCTCCGGTTACACAGAAACCGCAATCTTCCTGAGGAGGGTAAATTCCGGATCCGCGGTAAAGCGGCAGGACAGGCCGTCCTTTCCAACGGCGATGAGGGCATCCGTACCAGGCTCCAGGGTTTTAACGCCCTTGTCCAGGGCTTCCCCGCTATAGGGCGCAAAGAGGGTCCCATAGCGGAGTATCTTTTCACCCTTGGCGGGGATGGTTACGGTTGCGGGAGAACCAAGGACGCTGCGCGCCTGCCGGGAATATTCCAGCCCGTAGGCATACGCGGATACCGCATTTTCCGTACCCAGACAGAAGGTTAAGTCAGCGCCGCCATCGTACAGAGCCCAGGGCGTAAAGGGCCGGCCTCCGTATTGCATCCAGAGTTCGTTGAAGCGGAGGATGATGTCGTCAGGCGCCCCTCCTCCGGGGCCGGGGAAGAAGCAGAGGTACGCCATCTTCAGGACCGGATTCACCACAGCCGACCAGCCCAGACCTGCGTCCGGAGGAATGGCTCCTGTTGCGAAATCGGTAAAACCTATGAGACCGGGGACAACCGAAAGGTCAACGGTGCCGCCCCCGGCCAGAGGCGCTTTTTCCAGGGCGGGAAATTCGGCGCCCATGGCAAGACGGGTGGTGTTGTCGAATTCACCGCCCAAGGGTGGGGTGGCCCAGGCATGGGCCGCGCCGGAAATGCGGCAGCCGGCCTGAAGAAAAGGAGCGCCCACGGTGTTATGCCAGCCCGCGCATATCTCCATGTCCTGACCGCCGTTGTTCTTTACCGCTATACTGGTATAGTGAACCGGATGTCCGGGGATCAGCATATCAATTTTTTTAAAGGAAAGGGGCATAGCCCGGTCCGAACTTTCCATGGTTGAAAAGGCCCAAACCGCGCCGGAATCCGCATCCCTGCCATTGGCGGCATAACGCCAGGCCGAATTCGCGGTCCAGCCATGGGGAGGCATATTCACTCCTTCGACGACATGACCGGGACCAAAATTGGGAACGCAGCAAAAATTTCCGGCAATCTGATACAGAAGCTTTGCCTTCCAGAAAGTCCCGTGTTCGGCATCATTGTAATTCCCGGATGTTCCCCGAAACCAGGGCAGCCAATGGGCGTTGAGCCTTCCGTTCCCTTGCGGGCTTGAAAGTTCGGGAATCATGCCCCCGGCGTCACTGACAACTACCCGTATTGAATCCTGTTCCAGGACCGTAGCTTCCCGGTTTCCTGCTTCCGTGATCCGCGATACTGATGATCTAGCTCCGGCTTCTTTCATACACACCTCTCTTGTCTTGTATTAACGTGAGTTCAACGAGTCCTGGAGGGGGGAGCCTCCTAAGAACGCTTTTTCTAAACTATACGCCGCCAGTAAAGTCCGTCCGATAAAAACGCTAACAACGGCGCTTTCCAGTCCATGCCCTGTTTTCCTTCCTCCAGAAACTGCCGGTACTTTTCAAGGATATAAACTCGTATGGCCTCACTTTTCTCCGGAGAGCCGGGGCAGGTAAAAAGCGCGGCGGTAAAATCAGCGGCTTCTTCTTCAGGGAAGAGGGCGGGATCGAACCGGGACATAGCGTACATGGCGGCGGAAACGCAGTTTACACTGTGCTGCTTGACGTAGAGAATGGCCTCGGTGATGTCCAGGGCGCCCCGGCGGAGTTCTTCAATTTGAGGGGCAAACCGCCCTTCGTCCTCCAGGAAGCGAACGATCGCTCTGAATTTCGTGTAAGTCCTGACGACGACCATTACGTGCAGGGAAGGGATACACATAAGGTGCGGGTCCGCCGCGTGAATCAGTACGAACCGGGGATGCCCGTAATACCGGGGACGATTGGTGGTTGACAGGTTTTTGACGTATACTTCCGCGGCAAAAGCGTAGAGCCTTCCCAGGGTGTCAATAAAATCTACGACCAGAGCCTCAGCATGGCCGCCGTATTGGGTGAGCAGGAACCCTATCATCCGTATCCAGAAAGCCACAAAATCCAGGTATACGGCAACCCGGTTTGGGGTAAAGGGTATTTCCTTATCCAAAGGATGATCCACAGAGGTCACGGGAATACGCCCCGGTAAAAGGGCGGCCTTATACTGCAAAAAGAAGAAGTTGTACACCATGGATTTGGCTGCCCGCAACGCCGCCTTTCTAAGCGCGGGACGGCAAAGAACCCTAAACACGGTATATGCCGGAGATTCATCTGTTATTGACGGCGGTACGACGGGTTCTTTTCGCATAAATCTTTCTACAATATTATAAAAAAATTCAAAAAAATAAGCTATCCCATGTTTTAGAATCCATAATATATGCGTTTTTTCTTAACCGGCCCCTAAAGTTTGAGCCTCAGGGCTCTTGACTTAATGTTTATATGAACATATAGACTGCCTATCAGATTGTGGAAAAAAGTCAATCAAAATTGAGGCTGTTCCAAAACTTCAGTTTTTGGAACAGTTTCCTTGGATTTACTGGAAAAACCGGGCCGGGCTTTAGTCCGATTTGACCGGGTTTTCCAAGAGCCTACGGCTCAATTAGACTTGTTCGATAACCCGGTTGGTTGTCTCACAAGTCTTGCGGTTTTTCAGGCTAAAGCCTGCGAACCTTTGGTTCGACAAAACCGCGTTTTTTAGCGGAAGTTGTTTAGAAACTTCAGTCTCTAAACAACTCTATTATTAACATGAAGGAGCGTTGCGTATGAGAACTATCAATCTGGGATCATCGGATCTTGCGGTTCCGGTTATCGCCGTAGGATGTATGCGGATCAACGGTATATCCAAAACGGAAGCCGAAACATTTGTCAAGACCGCCATGGAATTGGGAGCCAATTTCTTTGACCACGCCGATATATACGGCGACGGAATCTGCGAATCCATCTTCGCGGAAGCGGCGGGAATGAACAGTGCTGTTCGGGAAAAAATGTTTATCCAGACTAAATGCGGTATCAGGCCGGGGATTGCCTTTGATTTCTCCAAAGACCACATCCTTAAATCCGTGGACGGCAGCCTTAAACGGCTTAAAACCAGTTACATTGACGTATTGTTGCTGCACCGTCCCGATGCCCTGGTGGAACCTGGGGAAGTGGCGGAAGCCTTCGACATACTCCACACTTCCGGTAAGGTACGGTACTTTGGGGTGTCGAATCAACGGCCCCTTCTGATTCAACTTCTGCAAAAGTACGTCAAACAACCTATCGTGGCAAATCAATTGCAGCTTTCCATCACCAACGCCGCCATGATTTCTCAAAGCCTCCACGAAAATATGCGTGACGACTGGGCGGTAGACCGGGACGGCGGTGTTCTGGACTTCTGCCGTCTGGAAAACATCACGATTCAACCCTGGTCTCCCTTCCAGTACGGTTTTTTTGAGGGAGTATTCCTGGGGAACAAAAAGTTCCCCGAACTCAACGCGAAGATAGACGGGATAGCGGAAAAGTACGGAGTGTCCAACACCACTATCGCCATAGCATGGCTACTCCGGCATCCCGCCGCCTTCCAGCCCGTTACCGGCACAATGAATACCGGACGCCTCCGGGACTGCGTAAAAGCCGCCGATGTCAAGCTAACCCGTGAAGAATGGTATGAAATCTATTTAGCCGCAGGCAATACGCTGCCCTGAGGTTTTCTGATGGTTGCGGCATAGAAGGAATTGAGCACCCCCAAAATTGCGCTCATGGAGAACAGTACCTCTATGCCGGCTATCTTCCACAGCCAGCCGCCCATAAGGGCAATAATAATGCTGATTACATGGTTCACCGACACCCCTGTAGACAAGGTAGCGGTGATTTCTTCCGGTCCCGAAGCAATGTCCTGAACATACACGTTGCTGGCCATGCTGGCCAGCGAAATGATAGAATCCAGAACATAATTGACGCAGACCACGATAAAAGCTATGCGCACCGGAAAGAGCCGGTGGGCGAACCCGTAAAGCAGACATACAACGATGAGGATCAGGGTATCGGCGACCATGATGGTCTTATACCCCAGCTTGTCAATAAGCCGTCCCATAAAAGGGCTTAAAACAAACCCAAAGACGGCGCAGACAGCCAAAAGCATGGAAATAATCGAAGTATCGGCCCCGTATTGCAGGATGAGTACATAGGGCGCAAAGGTAATAAAAATCTGTTTGCGCGCGCCATAAAAGACTTCCAGCATATAAAATTTGAAAAATTTTTTAGCAAAATAAAAACGCCGGCGTTCGGTTCCGGCCCGAGATTCCTTCAAGGCCAGCGCCATTACCGCCGCCCCTATCATCAGTATCCCGGAGAGGACGAATACCGACTTAAACCTGAGCAAATCTGTCCGCTCAAAGCCAAGGCGGGAGAAAACAAAAAAAAGGGCCGTGACAACCACAAAGCCCGCTATGTTTCCCACATTACTGATAGCCGAAGTGATACCCAGGGAAGCGCCTCCCTGGTTCCGTTTTGCCAGATCCAGGGAGATGGTGCTGCGTACAGGCATAATGATGTGTTCTCCAAAACTGAAAAGCACCATATTGGCGACAACAATCAACTTACCGGTTCCGCTCAAAAGAAGTCCAAGGATACCGGCGGCCATTATACAGACGCCTATTTTAAATATCCGGCTTTCGGAGAACCGGTACAACGCGGCCAGGATGAAAATAACCAGGAGCCCCGGAATTTCCCGGAAAAACTCCACGATTCCCCGTTCAAATGCGGAAATATGTACTATCTCCGCCAAATAATTGTCCTGAATCCCCCGGTACAACCCATAGGCCATGCCGGAAAGAACCAACACGCTCAAAAACCGCCCGAATTTGGCACCGGGACGGTAAACCGATAAAAAAACAGCGGGAATGCGTGACTTTTTATTCTGGGGCGCATCCCCGTCTGTCTTTTGCATTATTCCTGAGTCAGTTAGCGGGAGTTTCCTGAGCTTTCACCGCCCTGGGTTTCCGGCCAGGTTTTGCGTCCGCCGTCTTTTTGGCGGCTGGCTTCCTGCCGGCGGGTTTTTTCTCCGTAGCCTTCTTCGCTCCTTTAGGGGCGGGACCTTTCCTGGCGGTCGCCTTGTCTGTGGCTTTTTTGGGAACCGGAATTTTCTGAGCTTTGGGAATCTTCTTTAGTTTATCCTGAAGCTCAGGATCCTTGGACATATCCGCAAGACTGTAGGCGTTCTGCAGGTCGATCCAGTATTTGACAGGCTTGTCCAAATACTTTTCCAGCTTGAGGGCGATTTCAAGACTGATCTTCAGCTTGCCGTTGATGAGCTGCCGGACGGCGGAGGGGCTAAGGCCAATATCCGCTGACAGTTTTGAGACGGTGATACCATACTTATCAAGGAACTGTTCCTTAAGTACGGCGCCGGGTACGAGAATAGTTTGCTTTGCCATAAAAATCTCCTATAAAAAAATCTATATCTATAGTATACAATAATTTAATGACTTATGCTAGTACTTAGCTTAACTTTTTTTATTTTGTGGATTTTTTTGATTTTTTTATCTTTTTTCTGAAGTAAAATTTGACATAGAATATAAATTCAGGGATACTGTGGATTTTTTTTCGATACCGCAGTGGTATGCGGACGGTCCGAAAGGTGCTGTGGCAGACAGTATCCCTATTCAGCAGGATGTTTTTGCTCTTTTCTGCTGCCGAAAGCGGATTTTTTCGGGAAGGCGGCTGTTGTTTCAGCCCCGCAGACGGGCGCCCTTGTCATTCAGAGGGGTTTCCCGGTATGCTTATTTTGGATTCTTTCAAGCCCCGGCTTTGTAGGGGGTCCTTCGGGGTGTAATCTCCCGGAATTTTAAGGAAATTATGGACAGGAAAAATGATCAAGAAAGTTGTTTTTATCGTATTGATGTCAACGGTTGTATTGTTTGCATGCAGCGCCGGAGGAAAATCCCAGGATAATGCAGAAAATTTAGAAGCTCAAACTCAGAAGCCGGCGGAGCAGGTAAATAAAATTGACGCCGATACCAGCTATTCTTTCGGGATGATTCTCGCGCTCGAATTCGGCCTCAATCAAGTCAAACTTGATTATGATTATGACGAGTTTCTTAAGGGATTTAGAGATGCTGTTGAAGGCAATACGCCCAGGGTTCCCTCGGAAGAAGCGGTTGGCAAGATACAGGCCGCGTTTTCTGCGGCAGTAGAGCGGCTAAAGGTAGAAAACACACAGAAAGGAGACGAATACCTTGCTCAAAACAGCGCCAAAAGCGGCGTCACCACTACGGAAAGCGGCCTCCAGTACGAAGTAATTACCGAAGGTACAGGGCCCCGGCCCACTACCGAAGATACGGTGGAAGTTCATTATGAGGGTACGCTTATCGACGGGGCCGTTTTTGACAGCTCCTATGAACGCGGCGAACCGGTAAAATTTCCGCTGAATCAGGTTATCCGCGGCTGGATCGAGGGTATCCCGCTTATGACGACCGGCAGTACCTACCGTTTTGTTATCCCGGCAGCTTTGGCCTACGGTGATCAGGGAAACGGTTCTATTCCTCCCAACTCAACTTTGGTTTTTAAGGTTGAACTGTTGTCTATTGTAAAATAGCACTCAGGCGAGCCTGTTCCAAAAACTAAAGTTTTGGAACAGCGCTCAGGTTTATATAAGTTTTAATGAAACTTAAAAATCCACCGCCTATGGCGGTGGTCATGTACTGACGGCTATGCCATTAGAAAAGCAAGAAGGTTGAGCAATGCGGATATTAAGAAATAATTTCATGCAGAAGCGTAGCAGAAACCAATTTCAGCATGAAATATAAGCCGAGTGGAGATCAGTAAAAGCAGGAAGGTATTTTAGGCCCCTTATAGGGGCCTATCCATTCAAGCCACCACCTTTGGTTGTTGTTGTTGACTATTCAGCACAGCCGTTGCCGCGATAAGCTCATTCGGTTTATTGATAGCCTTCCCTCCATCAAGACCACCAAACAGCTTTTCGTCTTCAAAAGATATGTCATCGGTATATCTGGTCGCACCACGCACTGTTCCATTTTCTACACGAACACCTTCATAATTTGCTATTACATAACCCGTGCTAAAACTCACATTAGGCAACGCAGACGCGCCCGCCCCCTCCTGGGCCGCAACAAACCCCATCGCGCAAAGCGCAAACAACGCCGTTAT
>JAITBO010000125.1 GCA_031283505.1 Treponema sp.
GCCGTGTTCCGAAGCGTTCATATTTACAATTAGATGATCGGAACTTGCGCCGAGAATTTCAATACCCGGATCCAGGGGAATTATGCCCGAGGGATCGATGTCCTGCTTTCCTGCGGCGCATATTCCCCGTTTCATCATGCCCCGGTCTTCAAAAACCGGTTTTTTTCCAAAGGCGTCAAAACCACTTTCTCCTGAGGGCATCGAAGGCTTCACCTGGGTTTCGATGATTTGGGTTTCCAGGATTATCGCGTCATGGAAGGTGTTTTTGATTCTCGTCCCCCAGGCTGTTTCCCTGCCCAGGACGAATGATTCCCCCAGGCGCAGGTTGTTTGTGCCTCCGGGTAATTCGCCCTTTTCGATCAGGTACAGGGAACTGGAATTGCCGCCGGAAACCACCGCCGGCTTGACGCCGCAATGCTCGTATATGCGTTCCGCCCAGGATACCAGGACCGAGAGGTTGTCTTTTTTGGGAATAACTGCGCCGTAACAGGTAAGGTTTGTGCCTATTCCGTACAGTTCAAGGCCGGGCATACTCAGAACAGCTTCCGCCGTTTTGAGTATTTTTTCGCCGTTTTCAAAATATATCCCTTCCCGCAGGTCCCCTAAATCGATCATCAGTATAATTTTATGCCTTTTGTTCTGACGCTCCGCTTCCCGGCCCAGGAGACCCAGGGTGTCCGGATCGGAATTAAGGCTTATATCGGCAAAGGAAACCACATCCCGGATCTCGCAGGCCTGGGGCAGGCGCAGCAACACTGTTGGTTTTCCCCGCCCCGCGTAGGTTTTGATGTTTTGTATACGGGCGTCGGCAAGGTAATCCACCAGGGGAGAAGCGGCAAGCATTTCCACGATTCTCTTGTCCGCGCAAAATGACTTTGTTACAACCATAAGCGAACACCCCGCGCCTTTTACCAGGGCGCTCAGGGTTTCCAGGTTGGTTTTGAGTTTTTGCAGATCGATACGCAAAAGCGGGTAACGAATCGCCGTTTCAGTATTGTCCATTCGAAAACTTCCTGATTTATGAGCCTGTCCCAAAATTAATTGACTGGGAAAGCCTCTTATGAAATCAAGGCTCTCCGGTGAAGCCATGCTTCAGCAGAGAGCCAGGCTTCGGCGCAGAAGATATAACGCCGCCTCCGGGTATCTCTTTGACAGGACCCCCAGGGAAGCCATGATGTAGTCGTTATCCACCAGGACCCTGGCCGTCTCCGGCGGCGAAAGCAGGTGAAGGCGCTCTTCGGGCATGGTGACGGATTGCAATATTCCTGTGCGGGCGGGGAGCCGCGTCAGGGCGCCTCCCGTACCGATGATGTACTTTATCTGGGTTAGGTCCTTTCCCTCCGCGAGGCTGCTCCTCCCCTGGGAACCGTACACGAACCTGATGTGGCCGGCATGACGGTGGAAGGCAAGGCGTACCGCTTCCGCAGTAAGGGCCTCGACAAAGCGGGTTTCTTCTCCGTTTTTCGGGATGGCCTTATAGGAGGCCAGCACCCCTTCAAGGGGAAACCCCAGGCGGGACTCAAGCTCCGCCCTGCCAATAAGTTCGACGAGATTCATGGCGTTCACATAGACCCCAAGGTCTCCCTCCACGGTCCGTTTCGCCACAGGCTCCGGGGCAAGGAGCATCCGGGAAATCTCCTCGGAACCCTCCGTAACGGAATGGATGTCCGTGGTCGCGCCACCTACATCCATGACCATGAGATCGCCTATTTCATCGTAAAGGAGCTTTGCGCTTTCCATCACCGCCCCAGGTGTGGGGATGATGGGGCCCGTGACCATATCGCGGATATGCTCCATACCCGGCGCGTGGATGATGTGTTCCTCAAAGACCGCCTGGATGACCGTGCGGGCAGGCTCAACATTGAGTTCATCAATGTGGGGATAGACATTTTCCACGATATAAAGGGGAATGCCGGTTCCCTCAAAGATGCTTTGTATTTCCGCCCGGTTGTCGGTATTGCCGGCGTAGATGAGAGGGACCCAGAGCCCCAGTGTTCTGAGGCTCTTCGCATTTGCCAGAGCGGTCTCCCGTTCGCCGTGCTCAACGCCCCCGGCAAGCATGATGATGTTGGGTTTTATTGCCCGTATCTCATCGATATCCCTTTCCCGGAGCAGTCCGGAAGTTACTTTTTTCAGTACCGCCCCCGCGCCCAAGGCGGCTTCGCGGGCGGCTTTGGCGGTCATGTCGTAGACCAGGCCGTGGACGGTCATTTTGAGACCTCCGGCGGCGCTTGAAGTGGCCAGCATCTCGCCGTACTCAAGGCTTGCAAGCCCCTTGTTCCGGCAGAGATCGTCCACAGCGCCTCGGAGCCCTACTCGGACATCCCCTTCAAGTACCGAGGTGGGCGCTTCTCCTTGTCCCCAAAAAACCGGTTCCGGTGAATTAACATCCAGAAAGGCGTTTACCAGGGTAGTAGTGGAACCGATTTCGGCGACAAGGATGTCGATCTTCATGCACACACCGTCCGCGGCGTCTTCACACGGGTCAGGCTCCGGCTCCGGCGCGTTTCTCCCGCCGTTTCTTGACCAGGAAGGTCGCTACGTCGATGCCGTGGGAACCTCTGCCGAAACCGGCGTCTATGCCCTGATTTACCGCAAGTCGGGACACTACCTGGGTACCCCCCGCGACAATCGTCACCTTGTCCCGTATGCCCTTTTCGACGGCAAGTTCGTGGAGGCGCTTCATGTTCTTGTAATGTATGTCGTCGTGGCTGATGATAGTCGAGGCAAGGATCACTTCCGCGTCGAGTTCTATGGCCGCGTCCACCAGTTTTTCTACCGGCACGGAGGTGCCCAGGTAGTGTACTTCGACGCCGAAACCTTCGATGCCGCCATGTTTGATATCGATGATCTCCCGCAAGCCCACGGAGTGCTCGTCCTCGCCGACCGTGGCGCAGACTACCCTCAAGGGGTACTGTTCCACATCGGCGCGGATATCCTCACGGGAAAGCAGCTCCGGCTCCGGCGGAATGGAGAGTTTGGCCATATCAACTTCAAAGGGCACTTTGCCCTTGAGTTCAATGCGCACGCCCTCCGCTTCCTGCATCATTTCAATATTGATGACTTCCGGGTCCTGGAGGTTCATCTTCGCGGCAAATTCCAGGGCGGCGGCTTCGGCGACCCTCCGCTGGGCGGGGAGGAACATGGTCATCATCACGGTCCCGTCGGCAGCCCACTCCATTTCCGGCTTTAAAAGCCCGGAATGGCGGTACTTTGCCGTTTCTTCCATGCGCTTGTGAACATTATCCTCCTCGTCAAGTTCGTCAATATACACGATCTTGCCGGGGTCCTCAAAAGTACAGCCGCCGATGAGCTTTGACGGATTGTCCACCGCCAGAGGGTCGTACTGGGCGACATTGTTGTAACCGTAGTGGGCGGTAACCGGCGCGAGATAATCCTCATCCCGCTTAAAGACGGTTCCTTCTCCTACGCCGCCGTCAATCTTCCGGGCTATGCCGTCCCCGTTCCGCTCCGGGTATCTGCCGGAGTCCACAAAGAAACCGGCTTCCACAGCCTTGAAGTAGCCCCCGGCTTCGATGATCTCTTCCATAAAGAGACAGGCCCGTTCCTTGATTTCCCTGGCGTCCTTTATCAAAGGGCCGTCCTTTTTCAGTTCCACCATCTCCATGAAACCGTCAAGCCCGGCGAACACCTGTTTTGCCGTGTCGCAGGCTTCGATGTTGTAGATATGCCAAGGGACGTTTCTTCCCTCGTCGGGGGTGATGGTTGACTGGATGTCGGCCCTGGTCAATTTGGAAACAAGCAGGTTGAGTACATGGGTAACGGTGTTCTCCCGTGCCGAAGCTTCCATATATTTGGTGTTCATCTGGGCTCGCATACGGTAGTTCCGGCAGAGGTCCCGGAGGGCCACGGCATAGGGCAGATCCGTGTACACGCAGGGCGCGGGCGGCGCGGTGGGGGGCACCGTGGAAAGGCAGATGTTGCCCCTGTCCATCCCGGCCTTTTCCGAAAAAAGGCTGTTGATTGAGTGCTGCACGATGAGTTCCGGCATCACCTTCCAGGCTTCTCTGGCGGTGGCGTTGGCGTTGTGTGCCCCGTCAATCTGGGCGATTCCCGCCCAGGCCATAATAGTCTTTGACTCGCAGGCGTCCACAAAGGAACGAATCATGTTGATGTTCCGGTAAAGGACATTGTATTGCGGGTCCTGGTGAGCCCCGTTGACCCCCTCTTCGGCGAAGAGGACCGCCACTTCCGGTCCGGCCACCCCGGACACGTATGAATGGTAGTTGATCGGCCGGCCCACTTCCTCCTCGATAAGGTCCAGGGCCTTGCGCTGGGCCCGGAGCTGCTTGCGGGTGATGGGGACGCCCCCCACGCCCTGGGGAGTGCCCTCCATGAGGCCGTCGATGTGGGACTGCCCGGCGGTTCTGATGACCATGATATGATCCGCGCCATGCCAGGCGGCCATCCTCATGCGGCGGATATCGTCCTCAAAGCGCCCCGATGCTATTTCCGTGGTGATGACCGGCGTACCCTGAGGGTCGATGTTACCGAAGTATTTTGCCGATGGCAGGGGGACGGAATTTTTTAAGGGGCTGCTCTCATCCCGGTAGCGGAAGGGCCCCATGGCAATGCCCGGCTCCGGTTTCCGCCAGGTCCAACCCCGCCGTTTCGGGCGGTATTTGTCCAAGTCTTTAAGAATATTTTCTATGTCCAGTTTTTCGTTTGGTTTTAATTCCATATCGTTCCTCTCCGCTGTCCCTCACTTGCCGAACAGGGCGGCCGCCCTATCCCAGTTCCCGCCCCTTTCGCCTTTGTCCCCGGCCAGAAGGACCCCCGCCTCCTGTACCGGAACGGAAAGGGATTTGGCGTATTTGTAGACCACGTTCCCCGCACCTTTGCCCAAAAGTCCCCGATCGATGCACTTTTCCACGATGACCTTCGCACCCAGGGAGCTTATTCCCATACGCAAAAGTACGGACCGTTCAATCGAGGGGGTAGTGTGCTTCTTCCCCAATTCCAGGAGGGGTTCAATTACCTGGGCCGTGAGATCCCAAAAACGGTTGAAGAGTTCCTCATCGCTCAAAGCGGCGAGTTTCGCCCTTCGTTCTTCAAAATCGTCCTGTCGTTTCATGGTTTACGCCCTCACGTCCTCAATGGTCTTCCGGACAAAGTCCTTATCCCGCCGGGTTTCCTCCGCAAGGAAGGCGATGTCCGCCTCCGATGGGGAGCCCCCCGCCGGTTTGCCGTAATTTGCCAGAGCTGTTTTAATAAGGGAGCGCCGGATATGGTTCAGATCCACATCCACTGCCCTGATGAGGGAAGGCCGGGCCGGAAGGATAAGGTTTTTTCCGGGAACCTCGTCTTTCGGATCTCCGAAGCGCACCTCTATGCCGTTGGACCGGGCAAAAGAAAGCTGGGGCTGAATGTGCTTGCCCGCCCCGGTATATTCGGTTTCCTGCACCAGGATCGCGGTGTCTTCGGGCATTTCCTGGGCCAAGGCGAAAGCCGCGGCCAGGCTCGTGTTTCCCGCCGGCCCCTTTTCCAGCCCTTCAAGGCTTGCCAGCGCTTCGGTGATATAGAAAACTTCGCCCTGGGTTACGGTTATGTAACGATCCATGTAACGCAGGGGCCGGGCTGCCGAACGAGGTACGTCGGAACGATCGGGCCAGGACGCAAAGGGCACGCCGAACCCGGTATGGCCGGTGGTAAAGGATTTTTTGTTGAATTGGCCGTCCGAAGCCATGTGTAGCCCCGCAAGGTTCACGCTGGCCCCTATCACGGCGCTTTTTGCCCCCGCTTTTATGAGGCCCCGTGCCGTACCGGTGACGTTCCCACCCCCTGCGTTGGTACAGACCACCGCATCTGGCTCTTTGCCGTATTTTTTCCGGAACTGATCGATAATCTCGATACCCAGGGTTTCGATCCCGGCCACCCCGAAGGGGGTGTATAAAGAAGCGTTGAAATAGCCCGTTTCCTCAAGGAGCAGGAGGTATTTGTAAAACAGTTCCGGCCCTACAGAAAGCTGAACCACCTCCGCGCCTAGGGCCTCACATTTCCGAGCTTTTTCGACGATCTCCGGCTGGCCCCTTCCCCTGGAATCGTAACATTCCTGGACAATAATGCACTTGAGCCCCATCATAGCCGCCTGGGATGCCACGGCGGCCCCGTAGTTTCCGCTGGTGGCCGACATGATCCCGGCAAAGTTACGTTTTTGGCTTCGTACACGGAAATCGCCGCCCGCCGGGCCTTGAAGCTCCCCGAAGGGTTACAGGCTTCATCCTTGATGAATATCCGCGCCCCAAAGCCGGATTTGGCGCACTTACGGGCCAGTGTGGTCAGGTTCCGCAGTTC
>JAITBO010000141.1 GCA_031283505.1 Treponema sp.
ATGCACTCCATGATTTTTGGTCTTTTTCCTCCTTATTCCTGCATTTTGACCAAAAGGGTGATCTTTTCGCTCGTGAATTAGCTGCCTTAGAGGGTGAACGAATCGCTCGTTATTGACAGTTTTTTTTCAGTTTTTGTCAGTTTTTTTGAAAGATTTTCAAATATTCCGGAGGCTTAAAGCCGGCTAAATTTTAAAATTGAGGTTATAGATTGAACCGGCCCTTAGAAAAACCGGTTAAAAAGCCCGGTTTTCCGCTCAATTTAAGGAAGCTGTTTCAAAATCCGGTCTTTTGTGACTGTCTCGATTATCTCGCATTGACAGATAAAACATGATAGGCTAGGCTACAAGGTAATTGTTGAACAATTTTGCTCAATAAATAAACATCGGAGTGTAAGGACAAAGACCGGAGGAGTACAGAAGAATCATGGCGCCTACATTTAATACTCAAAGTGTTTATGGGGATATGAAGTTGCGCATTACCAAAGGACAGCTTGCCCCGGGATCAAATTTGCGGGAAGGGGATCTGTCTCAACAGTATAAGGTCAGCCGTAATACCGTTAAAAAAGCGCTGCTCATGCTTGAACGGGATCGGTATATCACTATAGAACCAAACAAGGGGGCAAAGGTTCGTTCTTTTTCTCTCGATGAGGTCCTTCAATTTTTGGAACTTCGCGAAGAGTTGGAGGGATTTATTACTCGTAAGGCGGCGGAAAACATCACCGATGAGCAGCTTGCCAAATTAAAGCAAATCCTGGATGATATGAAAAAATGCAAAGATGAAAAAAATCTTCTCGCTTACTCGCAGCATAATCAGAAGTTTCATGAACTTATTTATACCTCTTGTCCCAATATTCTGGCGGTAGATCTGGTAGTCAATCTTAAAAATCAGATGCTCAAGTATAACACGCGAACTATTTTAGTACCTGGCCGGAGCGACCTGTCTTTTAAGGAGCACCTTACTTTGTTCGATGCCCTTAAGCGCCGGGACCCCAAGCTGGCGGAACAGGCTATTCGCCAACATCTCCATAATGTACGAGAGGTGTTTAATGATAATTTTGCCCTGCTATTTGGCTGGGGAACGGATGGTATTCCCTGATAGTCCTGCAGGATGAGTTCCAAAAGGTCTTTTTGGCGGTTTCGTCCTGAATCTTGAGCGTATGGCGTGGATTTCTTTTACCGGTTCCAAAAAAAGAAGAGTAACATTACCCCAGCAGCCCCTCCAGTTCTTCCACGATTCTCCCAAAGGTCCGGCAGGCGTTTTCCACAGGCGCGGGTGTGGACATATCAACCCCCGCCACCCTGAGAGATTCCATAGGGAACCGGGAGCCTCCGGATTTGAGGAAGCCGAAGTAGTCATCCCGTTCCTTAACTTTGCCGGAGAGGACTCGCTCCGCCAAGGCCAGTGCCGCGGAAATCCCTGTGGCGTATTTGTAGACATAGAAAGCCCGGTAGAAGTGGGGGATGCGGAGCCCTTCAAGATCGCTTTCATCCTCAAAGACCATGGCGGGGCCGAAGTATTTAACCAGAAGCCGACGGTATTCGGCGCGCAGTGTTTTTGCTGTGAGGGGGACGCCGTTTTCTTCAAGCTCGTGGCTGCGTTTTTCGAATTCCGCAAACATGGTCTGTCGGTAGAGGGTGGAGAGTATGTCGTCCGCACGTTTATTCACCAGATACAGTTTCAGTTCCTTCGTTTCCGCGCGGTCCCGCAGGTAACGGAACAGAAGTTCCTCATTAAAGGTGCTGGCTACTTCGGCTTCAAAGATGGTGTAGCCATAGTGCATGAAGGGGTTGGAAGCTGCGGAATAAAAAGAGTGCATGGAGTGTCCGCCCTCATGGGCCATGGTGAATACGTCGCGGATGGAATCTTCCTTGTAGTTCATCAGCATGTAGGGGTCCCCTGTATATCCCCCGGCGGAAAATGCGCCGGATCGTTTTCCTCTGTTTTCGTAGCGATCTGCCCAGCGGCCCAGAAGCCCTGAGCGGAGGGTGTTGACGTACTCATCTCCCAGGGGCGCCAAAGCGGCAGCGATCAGCTCTGTCGCTTCGTTCCATGTGGTCCGCTTGGATACCCCGGCGGCAAGGGGGACGTAGACATCGTAGTGCCGTAATTCTTCTACCTTGAGGGCCCTTTTCCGCAATGCGTAGTAACGGTGCAGAGGTTCAAGGTTGGCGTTCACCGCGGATACCAGGTTGTCGTAGACAGCCTGGGGAACGTCGTCTGGGAAAAGGGCCTCCGCCAGTGCGGATGGGTAACCGCGGACTCGGGCGCGGATCACGTCATTCTTTACCGAACCGCCGTAAAGAGTGGCCAGGGTGGTTTTGTGGGTTTCAAAGTGATGGTAGAATTGCTGATAGGCCCGGCGGCGGAGTTCCCGGTCCGGATTCTCCAAAAAGACCGGCCAGGAGGCTTGGGAAAGGGGGCGTTTCCCCTCCGGCGTGTCTAACTCGCCAAAGTCGAAGTCAACGTTGGTAAGCACCGAAAATGCTTCGGAGGAGAGCGTCTCCCCTTCGGCGTGGAGGACGATGATCCGTTCTTCCTTCTCGCTGAGAATATAGGGCTTGTGGCGTAACAATTTTTTCAGGTAGATACCGTATTCAGAGAGCCTGGGGTGCGTTAAAAAAGCTGTCATAACAGTTTCGCTGATGGCCTGGATTTCCGGCGCATCCCAGGATGCCGCGGCGTTGACGGCGGCGGCGGCCATGGCAAACCTGCCGCTCATGGTACGGGCGGCGTTGTCCCCCTCGTCCTCGGTCTGCCGCAGTCCGCTGTAGGAGCCCAGGCGTTCCTCCAACAGCCCCAGGTCCCGGACAAAGTCCAGGTAATCCGCCAGGCTTTCCGCAGACCTGCCCAGCGTCCCCCGAAAGCGGTTTATTTCGGCCCCCAGCTTTTCGTATTTCTCAAGATCCTTGCCCCAGTCTTCATCGCCGGGGTAGAGCTTGGACAGGTCCCAGGTGTCCTCGATCTTAAGTTCGGAACGGGCGGGTATACGGGAATCGTTGTCAGCCATAGTAACTCCTCCGCCCATTATACCGGGCCGGGAAGGTAAAAACAATGGACTTGTTTGACAACCCAGGATAAATGCATAGAAAATCGTACATGAAGAAAAGCGTGTGGGGAGGAAGAGAAAAACAATGTCGGACCTTCACGGCAAGTAAAGCGAAACCCCGCTTTACGCCCTTATACCCCCTGTTGCCGAGCATTCCGGCATAGAGTATATTCTGACAAGGAGCCGATTATGAGAAGCGAAACACGCACACGGGAGCCGCAGCGGGGCCTTACCTTCGAGGACGTCTGGGCCGCCGGAACTGCGGGAGAGTTCCAAGGAAACGGACCGGCGGATGAAAGAGACGGAGCGGATACTTAAGGAATCCGGGCAGGAAACCGACCGGCGGATAAAAGAGACAGAGCAGATTGGACTTTACCCCGTTTGGTAGACACTGTTAAGCGACTTGCCGTGAGTTAAACACATCAGGGGCCGCATAGTCAAGTGCCGAATGTATACGAATACGGTTGTAATAGGCCTCAATATACATGAACACCGATTGTCTTACCTCCCCCGCGGTATGTTTACCGTCCACAGTTTCC
>JAITBO010000185.1 GCA_031283505.1 Treponema sp.
CCACCGTTACGGAGACGAAGGGCTGAAGCGCCCGCCGCCGCCTTCTATTACGGCGCCGTTTCCCGCGTCCGGCGGAACGGCGCCCTTTTTTTGCCCGCGCCGCCAGATCAAACCTCCAACGATGCGCTTCAAACTCCAAACGCTGCCCTTCGGACATCAAACAATGCCTTCCAGACCTCCAATGATGCTATCCAAACCCCCGGCGTTTCCTGAATTTATAGAAACGTTTGGGTTGGCGAAGGGAACGCCGGGCCTGGGGAAGACAGCGTTGGGCATGGCAAGGGAAACGCCGGGCTTGGCGAGGGCAGCGTTGGGCTCGACGAAGGCGGCGTTTGAGTTGGCGAAGGGAACGCCGGGCTTGGGGAAGGCAGCGTTTGGGTCAGCGAGGGCAGCGTTGGGCTCGACGAAGGGAACGCCGGGGTTGAAAAACGATTCAGTGTCCGCAGGAAAATGTTTACGATCCTTCCTGAACAGCCTGCCCCGCCTTTTTCCGCTTCCGCGCCGCTTCCAGGCATTCCCGCCTGAAGATCACTACCGATAGTCCCCGGTATTCGACCTCTCTTTTGAGGAGCGCCGCATTGGGTTCAATGAGCTGCTTCTTCGCTTCAAGCTCAAGGAAGTGTTCTCTCTTGATCCCAAGTCCCAGAATGAGTTCCCGAAGCCGGGAGGAAGGGAGTATGGTTTTCTGACATCCCGTCATGGCAACAATGGAGTTGTCCAGGATGATCAGGGTCATGGGCGTGTCAGAAACTGCCGCATCAATAAGTGCGGTGATTCCTGAATGAAGAAAAGTGGAGTCCCCGATGACGCCTATGGCGTACTTGATGCCTGCTTCGGCGGCGCCTCTGGCCATACCCACCGAGGCCCCCATGCACACTATGCTTTCGGGGACGGCGTAAGGCGGCATGGCCCCCAGGGAATAGCACCCTATATCGGAAGTTACCGCCACGGAAGGATGGCCTTCTTCCGGGTCGAGTTCCGCAGCTACCCGCTTGATAGTCTCGTAGCTGTCGCCGTGGGGACAGCCCTGGCAGAGCTGAGGAGGCCGGCCCGGCAGATTGGGAATCGCTATAGCCGGAAACTGCCCTGCGGAGCCGCCCGAAAGAATAGCCGGCCGCGGCGGAAGCCCCAGACCCCGGCGTACCACATCAGGATCAAGCTCGCCTGACCGGTTGATGGTCCCGTCCAGTTTACCGGAAATTCTGATATTCTGGGGCAGAATCCCCCTGAGCTTTTCTTCAATAAAAGGCTGGCCTTCCTCAATGACGATGGCTTGTCCGGCATCTTTGCAGAGCCGGCGTATCGCTTCTTCGGGCAGGGGATAAGCGCTTATATGGAGACGGGCCGGCGTCCTGCCGCCCAGATATTCAATAAAATCCTCCTGGTTTTCCTCGTAATAGTTGCCTCCAAGTCCCGCCGTAATAATAACCAGAGAAGTATCCCGGCCTTCTAAGTCCAGGACGGCGGCCCGGTGATCCCCGGACCACTTCCGCAGGTCCCGCTGCTTTTCAATGAGGGAGAGGTAGTTTCGCCGGGCGTAAACGGGGAGAAGCATCCACTGGGTCCGGTCCTCTACCCTGGAAACAGGATTTTGCGCCCGGCCTTCCGATACGGTAACCCCCGCCCTGGCATGGGACAGCCGGGTTACCAGGCGCAGCACTACCGGTATGTGGAACTCCTCGGAAACATCAAAAGCTTCCCTGGTCATATCGTAGGCTTCTTGCTGGTTCCGGGGTTCCAGGCAGGGCGTCTGGGCGAAGGCTGCGTAGAACCGGGAATCCTGTTCGTTCTGGGAACTGTGCATTCCCGGATCGTCCGCCACGGCGATTACCAGCCCTCCCTTTATGCCCAGAAGCGCCCCGTTAATAAAGGGATCGGCGGCCACGTTAAGGCCCACATGCTTCATGGTAACTATGGCCCGGCGTCCGGCGAAAGACACCCCCAGGGCGGCCTCCAGGGCGGTCTTTTCGTTCGTACACCAGGAAGCGTAAAACGGGGAGGCTTGGGGGCCGCCCTTTTCGTATTCAGCGATGAGATATTCAAGAATTTCCGTAGAAGGGGTCCCCGGATACCCGTAAGCGGCGCTCAATCCCGCATGAAGAGCCCCCAGAGCAGCCGCTTCGTCCCCCAGAAGGGCCAGCATATCAGCCATGGCATCCTCCATAATAACAGTAAGATTTTGTTGAAGGCAGTAGAGCCTTTCCCAAAACCGAAGTCTTGGGAAAGCCTTAGTATACAAACATTGAGAATTTTATGCCAGATCGAGGAGGTTCCGTTCCGTATAAGCGCATAATATAGCGCCGATTATATGTTCACGGTCCTTTTCGGAAAGTAAATGCAGGGGCCCTGATTGGTATACCTTCGGCACTTGACTATGTTGCCCCTAATATGTTTAACCCAGGGCAAGCCGCTTAACGGTTTCTACCTAATGGGGTAAAGTCCACCATAATAATTGCCATCTCCCAAGTCCGTTTCCCCAGGTCGATCCTCATATATCGCCTTTCTTCTTTCCTCACCACACGAACCAACCTGCTCAACAAACTTGTTTGCATGGCTCTCCGGCCCCGTCGAACCAGAGTACCGCCGTTTCCCGATAATTTAAATCATGACATCTTCGTGGTTAAATTTTTTCAATTTTGGCTCCGGTTGTCCGGCCTTTTTTTCATCCCAGACCGACATCCATTGCCATCATGATCGCAAAGCCCAGCATAAGGCCCGTAGTGGCGATATGATCGTTCCCTTCCCGGTAGGCCTCGGGGATGAGTTCTTCGGCAACCACAAAGATCATGGCGCCTGCGGCAAAGGCCAGGGCATAAGGCAGGATGGGCTGCATAAAGAAGACCAGGGCCGCCCCCACCACACCTGCAACCGGTTCCACGATGCCGGAAAGCTGACCGTACCAGAAGCTTTTGAGCCGCGAGGCGCCATCCCGCCGCAGGGGGATGGAAACCGCTGCCCCTTCGGGAAAGTTCTGGAGTCCTATGCCCAGGGCCAGGGCAACCGCGCCGGCAAGGCCCGCTCCGGGAATCCCCACAGCGGCGGCCCCGAAGCCTACGCCTACCGCGAGACCTTCCGGGATATTGTGAAGGGTGATGGCCAGGACCAAAAGGATGGAACGCCCCCAGGAGGTTTTGATCCCTTCGGCGTCTTCCCGTTTGTGTTCAAGGTGCAGGTGGGGGAGGATCCTGTCCACTAACCTGAGAAAACCACCACCCAGGAGGAAGCCCACGACAGCAGGTATCAGGGGGAAGGTTCCGGCGGCTTCCGCCATGGCTATGGCCGGGGCCAGAAGCGACCAGAAGCTGGCCGCGATCATAACGCCTCCGGCAAAACCCAGCATACCGTCCAGAACTTTGCGGTTGATGTTCCTGAAGAAAAACACCGTACCCGCGCCCAGGGCGGTGACCCCGTAGGTAAAAAGGGTGGCCAGGAGGGCCTGCAAGACTACGTGTTGATTGCTGAACCATGTCATAGAAGCAGTCTATCATACATAAAATAAAAATGCAAAACGAACTGAAACGTGAGGCTGTTCCAAAACTAATTGACTGTACGCTAACACGCACGGTGCGAACCTGCGGTTCGACGGAACAGCCTCGCGTCTTAAAATCCGGCGCGCCGGACCCGGCGTTAACCCGGCAGTTCCCGGCTGATGCGCCGCACCGCCAGGACTTTCCCCGTGTCCCGGTCCAACTCCGCGAAAATCCCCTGTATGGCGCGGACGTGCCCCGGACCGGGTTTCGCGCATTCCATACGGTACAGGATCTGATTCCGGGCCCGGTCCAGGCAAATCTTTTCGTCCATACCGATGATGCTGTTAGTCACTCCGGTCATGCCCAGGTCGGTGATGTACCCTGAACCTTTGGGCAGGATACGCTCATCCGCAGTCTGCACATGGGTATGGGTTCCCGCCACAAGACCGGCCCTGCCGTCCAGGTAGTAGGCGAGGGCTTCCTTTTCGCGGGTGGATTCGGCGTGAAAATCGACCAGGATCACGGGTTTTTCGCCCTTTGAGGATTCGCCTGCCGTGATGGAATCGAAGGCCCTAAAGGGGCAGTCTATGGGGGTCATAAGTTCCCGGCCCTGAAGATTGATCACCAGCCAGGAAGCGCCGGCCTTTTCAAGGCGGAGCCAGCCCCGTCCGATGGCAGGTTCGGGATAGTTGGCGGGCCGCAGAATCCGGATTTCGTTGTTCATGACCGTCCAGAATTCCCGCTTTTCCCAGACATGGTTCCCGGAAGTAACTACATCCGCGCCGACCTCCAGAATCCGTTTAAGGGTGTCTTCGGTCATCCCGAAACCTTCGGCGGCGTTTTCCCCGTTAACCACCGTAAAATCCGCAGAATATTCCCGGACAAGGCCCGGAAGCAGGCTGTCCAGGACATCCAGGCCGGGATCGCCCACCACATCGCCAATCATGATTACCCGCAGAGATTTCATGTTATTATTGTAAGTATCTTTTGCCGAAAAATCTATACGCCGCGTTGCCTCATAAATAATCTAACCCAAAAAAAGTCATGCCTCAAAATAAAATTCTAACCCAAATAAACTCTTCTGATGGAGGGATCGGAAGACAATATGAGGTTACCACTCAACATG
>JAITBO010000192.1 GCA_031283505.1 Treponema sp.
CGTGTACTCTGCAAAACATTTCGGTAATGAATTATCTGAAAGAATGTTTATGCGCATATTTTGGCATGAGGCCGTTCCCTAATCTCATAAATCCAGCCTAATAGCCGTGAACGGTTACAAAAAAAGAGACGTTTTTTGAGTTTTTTATTAAAGGGCGTAGCCCTTTTGGGGTTTAATACCCCGCCCCTTTGGGCGCTTCCTACTGGGGGTGCGGGGGATGTGTTCCCCCGCATACACAAAGATTTCACGGAGAAATCTTCGATACCCCGCCGCTCTGCGGCGGGGAGGTTCATTCAAGAACCCTTGTGTTTTATTGCGAAGTATCTGGTAATACTCCGAAGATTGCTCCGGTTCTAAGTACGAGTATATTTGAAGGATGAATCAGAGAATACCTAAACCAGGGAATGTGAGTATAATCATGTATCATATAGTATGTCCTGCGAAATACAGGAGGGTAGTAATAACAGAAGAAGTAGATAAAAAATTAAAAGAGATATGTTTGGAGATAGAGAAACGATACGAGATAAAATTTTTAGAGATAGGGACAGAGAAAGATTATGTACAGTTCCTAACGGCAAGGAAACTATTTGAAGCGTGTCCCGAAGTAAAAAAATCCTTATGGGGAGGAGAACTCTGGACGCGTGGATATTACATAGGAACAGTCGGGGAACATGGGGATGAAGAAACGATAGCAAGATATGTAAGAAATCAGGGACGTAAACCGGAAGAATATGAGCAAATATATGAAAACAAGCAGTAGGTGAAACATACTTAGAGCCACTCCACAAGATTTAAGGATACCGGCCCCCTTGGGCGTACCTACCGGTAGCCGGCAAGGGCCGTATTGTAGATATCTTCAATGAGGTGAAGGCCCCCACGGTAGCCGGCGTAACCGGTAGCCATGACCAGCCGGTAGGGTGAAGGCAGGGCGGCGGAAAGGAAATCGCAGCCCTTCTTCCGGGCAAGATCCTTGTCCCAGCCGCTTCCAATGATAAGCCCCCGGCCTTCGTAGTTCGTCCGGAGTATTTCCGCCTGGGCCAGGCCCGCGTCATTCTGAAACACGACAGGGATGGTCCGCTTTGCGGAAAAACCGGCGGCGGTTTTCAGTATTTTTTCCCGAAAAGCCCCGGGGGTGTTGTCGGTAATAAAGAGTTCTCTGGGGACTAGGCCTACTTCATTAAGCAGAAAGACAGTCATGCCCAGCACGTAATTTGCATCGTGGATGATATGCATATAGGAGGGAAGGCTGTAACGGAATTCCAGCAGGAAGGTGGCGAGGTTGTCAATTTCTTCATAAAAGACCAGTTCTTCCTGCTTGATAAAAGCCTCCATACGGTTGTTGTCGAGTTCCGCGCCATGCGCGCCGGCGTAAGCCGTAAGTTCCCGGAGAAAACGGGTGGTTTCATTGCCGCCTATGGGCAGGTAAGGAAACCAGTAAAAGGGCTGCCCGTATTTTTCTTCCAGATACTCTACAACAGGCAGGCCGAACCAGGGAGAAACGAGTATGTTGAAGGAAGCTTTGGGGATTTCCTTCCATTCCTCAACGCCCCCGGAGTGAGGACCGAACAGTATATGTACCTTGAGGCCTATCCCTTCGATAAGGCGCTTCAATTCTTCCAGATTACCCTTCCAAAACTGATCCTGATAGGGAATGGACGCAAAAAGATTGACGAGCTTTTTGTCTTTTTCTTGTCCCGCCGGAGCGAACCGTTCAACGTACTGTTTCAATACCGCTTTGACAATTTCACTGTGGGCCTCATAGTTACTGTACTTAAAGCCGGGAGTATCGGCAAACACGATAGGTTTTCCCTCATCGGCGAATTCTTTTACAACACTTTTGATGTCATCCCCGACGATAGCGGAAGTACAGCCGGGCAAAACTACCTGAAGGTCGCTCTTCAGTATTTGGTAGGAATTCCTGATGACTTCGGCTAGTTTTTTTTCTCCGCCGAATACCACATCCGCCTCGGTAAAGTTGGTACACGGCGCGGCGCCGCCTCCGGAATAACCCCGGGAACGCTCAAAGAAGCCGGAAGCCATGCTGCCGCAGCCCGGTCCCGAGTGGAGTATGGAAATTGCCCGAGGAATGGCCGTCACGGTCTGCATGGCGCCTATGGCGCACATATAACGCTGTTGTTCAATATGTTCTGACATGGACATTGTCTTCCAAAAAAGCAAAGGGATCCTGCGCAAGCCACCATTCGGTATAGGGATTGATGGCGTGCTTTTCAAGGTTTTTTACAAATTCATCGTTTTCTATCGTTTCAAGGATACGTTTCCCGTATCTGACGATTCCTTCGTACCCCATGCCGAAATGTTCGTCCCCGATTAAAAGCGATGGTATGCCGTATTTGGCACCCCAGAGGGTCATGCCGCCGTGCCGGGCGAAAAGCATATCGGGCCGGACCTTGTTGAGGATATTCGCCAGTTCAAATTCCTGCTTATTACAGACATTGTAACCTCTGATCTCATTGGCGTAATCCTTCACTACATTCTGTAGTGTATCGGCGGATTCCGCGCCGTTGTCGTAAAGCGGGTCATGGTGAAAAATGGCCGCTCCCAGAGGCCGCATTCCAAGTTCCTGAAGCAGGCCCAGAAGGGAATGGCCGTGGGATGCGCCGGCGGTAACATAGGCCGTTTTGCCGGACAATTTTTCCCGCAGTTCTGCTATTTCCGGAATCCAGCGTTCCCGTTCTTCACGCAGAAAAATTTCCGCCACATCTTCCCGGCCCGTCATGCGGCCCAGCTCCCGAAACCAGCGTTCGGTTTGTACGATGCCGTAGGGAGCGGGTACTTTGATTTCCGGTACGCCGAATTCCTGTTCCAGGGCGGCTCCCAGGTAGGAACCCAGAGTCGCGCAGATCTGGATGGTACAGGCGGCTTCGGAGGACGAGGCGATTTGGGCAACCGAGGCGTAAGGGGTAAGATAATTTGTCCTCAGCCCCAGCCGTTTAAACCATTCGGCAAAAATATCGGCGCCCCAAAAGTTGATGATGTTAACCATGTCTTCCTGTTTTTTCACCGGTTTTTTAATCAGCTTCCGGGCAATGCCGTGATACCCTGAATCAAAGCCGCTGGTCCATATCTTTGAACGAAAACCCTCGCAGAATATGGCCCCTACCGGGATGCCTAGTTCTTCTTCCGCCTCATCGGCAATACCTTCCACATCATCCCCGATAATACCGGAGGCGCAAGTGGTAATGACAAATATGGCCGCCGGGTTTACCCGCCGGTACACATCACGAATCGTATCGGCAAGTTTCTGCTCCCCTCCGTACACCGTATCCCTTTCGGTTATATTGGTAGTAAAAATACGACGCTGTTCCGGGTTAACCACATTCCGGTGTATACCGTTTACCTGATAGGTAAAGGCGAATTCGTGAAGGCATCCGGCGCAGCCTAGCGGCCCGTGGCTTATCACCGCCGCATCTCGGATCAAAATTACGGTACAGGCCGCATTGGAAGTGGAACATCCCATACATTGGCTGAATGACCGGCTCTTGTCCCGTAGCGTTCCCCGCCGGGCGCAGCAAACCAGATCTCCGGCGCTTCCCGCATAACCGGTTATGGACCCAAGCCGTGTCTCCCGTATCTGGGCGTGTCCGGCCTTCAGGTTAATTTCACTCATGCTCCCTCCGTATTAAGTTTAATTAGTGTCTGTCCACAAAGTCGGTTACTTTGCGGACAGACCTTGCATTTTCTCGCCTAAAAGCTGCGAAAATGCGGGTTTCAAGGTGGTCTGTCCATATGTGTCTACATTATAGACAGACTCTAATTAAACGCTTTTTTAAAAGCCTGATCCAGATCGGCGATAATATCTCCGGCATCTTCCAGTCCTGCGGAAATACGGATAAGATTTTGGGGAATATCCGCTAATTGCTGTTCCTCGGAGGTAAGCTCTCCGTGGGTAGTACGAGGAGAGTTGACAATAAGCGTTCTGGCATCTCCCACATTCACATGGTAACTCAACAGTTCGACAGCGTTAAGAAATTTGTCGCTCTGTTCCACGGTTCCTTTAAACCCGAAGGACAACACCGAACCGGGGCCTTTGGGAAAGTATTTCTGCGCCAAAGCATGGTTGGGATCGGATTTCAGGCCCGGATATTTTACCCATTCCACATGGGGATTCTTTTCCAAATATTCCGCGATTTTTTGGGCGTTGGAAACCTGTTTTGCCACCCGTTCCGAAAGAGTCTCAAGGCCGATAAGAGCAAGGTAAGCGTCGAAGGGACCCAAGGCCGCGCCGAAGTAGTTAAGGTACACCAGGCGGAGACGGGTAACGAAGGGAGCCTCGGGAAAGACTTCCAGGAAACTCCGTTTGCGTTCCGTGGCCCGGTCCCGGAGCACGTATTCTTCCTGGATAAGCTGGGGGAACTTGCCGTTATTCCAGGGGAAGCCCCCGGCCTCTACCACAAGCCCGGCGATAAGGTTACCGTGGCCGTTGAGGGCTTTGGTAGCCGAATACACCACAATGTCCGTCCCGTATTTGATGGGATTGATAAGGTAGGGCGTGCCGAAGGTGTTGTCCACTACTAAAGGGATGCCGTGTTTATGCGCCAGGACAGCCAGGGCTTCCAGATCCGCCACCGCGCCGGTAGGATTACTGACGGACTCCACAAAGATTGCTTTGGTATCTTTTTTAATATCCGCTTCCAGCTTTGCGGAATTATGGATGTTGAGAGAAAAATCAAAATGAATGTTGAATTTGGGATATATCCGGCCAAAACTGTCGAAGCTGCCGCCGTAGAGGTAAGGGGTAGTAAGAATACGGCCCCCCCCTTCCGCAAGGTTGAGCAGGGTGTAGGATACGGCGGCCATACCCGATGCCAGGGCCAGAGCCGCCTTCCCTCCGTCCAGGGCCGCTATCCGTTGTTCCAGTACATCCACAGTAGGGTTGTTTACCCGGCTATAGAGAAAGCCCGCCTCAGTAAAGGCAAAAAGACTGTCCGCGTTTTGGGTGTCCCGGAATTCATAAGCGGCAGTTTGGTAGATAGGTACCTGTACCGACTGCCGGTGTTCCGCAGGATTGTACCCCGCCCGAATTTTCAGCGTGTCAAATTGATAAGCCATAAAAAACCTCCTTTTTTGGCCGCAGGGAGCAACTTCAGTTTTCAGCGCTTCCCTATATGGTATATTCAGGCTGGGGCCTGGAAATAACCAAATGTAATTCTTCAAGAATCTTTTTGCGCAGAGAGATAAAATCGTCGTTATTCCGGTTCCGGGCAGGATTGATGTCAACAGTAACAATGTTGACGATCCGTCCGGGACGGGGGGTCATGATTACGATGCGCCCGCTCAGGGCTATGGCTTCGTCCACGTCATGGGTAACCATGACCATGGTGGCTCCGGTTTTTTTCCAGATGCCGGCAAGCTGTTCCTGGAGTTCTAGCCGCTTAAAGGCGTCCAGCGCTCCCAAGGGCTCGTCCAGGAGCAGCACCCTGGGCTCATTGATGAGGGAACGGATGATGGCAACCCGCTGGGCCATGCCTCCGGATAGTTCATGGGGATAGGCTCTCTCAAAACCTTCAAGGCCGATCATGTTGATAAATCCCTGAACTTTTTTCTTGTTTTCCTTAAAGACCTTTCGGGCTTTAAGGCCCAGGGCCACATTATCGTACACCGTAGCCCAGGGGAACAGGGCCGGCTGCTGAAAGATATACCCACGTTCATAACTTGGGGCTGTTATCTCCTTTCCGTCAACGAAGAGGCTTCCCTCTTCAGACCGGTCAAGGCCGGCGATAAGGCGCAGTAATGTTGTTTTTCCGCACCCCGAAGGACCGATGATTGAAATAAACTCCCCTTCTTCTATATCGAGGTTCACGTCTTTCAGGGCATAGACCGGGTTGCCTCCGGTATCCCGGTATACCCTGGCAACGTTCTTCACTTCTATCAAAACGCTCACCGTATGATTCCCCTCTGCCAGCGCAGTACCGAACGGCGTATCGCATTTATCAACGCGAGTATCAAGGCAAATTCAACAGCGATGATGATGATAGCGCCGTATACCTTCGCATAGGCCCCCCATCCTTTCGCCCAGTTGATATAAAAACCCAATCCCGCCTTGGCCCCCACCATTTCCGAAACGATCAAAGTGGTAAAGGAAAAAGCGCAGGCAGTCATGATCCCGGTAAACACGCTGGGCATGGCATTCGGTATGGCTATATGGAAAAGGAGAAAGCGGTTGTCCGCCCCCAGGGTTCTGGCGGCTTCAAAATAACTTTTCCTGGTGGCTATGATCCCCGATGCCATCATGGAGGAGACCGGAAACCAGGAAGAGATAAAAATAAGAAACATTCCGGTCGTAAAACTGTTGGGAAATATCAGAAGGGCCACCGGGAGCCATGCCACGGCAGGGATGACACCCGTCACCCGGATCACCGGCGAAAGCCAGTAGTCCCACTGCCGGTACCAGCCCACAAAGATACCGGTGGCAAGCCCCAGAACCGTACCGGTAATAAGGCCGGCAAAAAAGAGCCTCATGGAGTAAAGGGTACTCCGCAGAAGAAGTAACCGGTCCTGAAACATGACATTGATGATCTCCACCATGCTGGGAAAATAGGGTAAAGGCAGAAGGGCGCTTTTTGAGGTAAGCAGATCCCACAGGCTCAAGGCCATTCCACAGACAAAGAGAAACTGCGCCTTATGGTACAACTTCTTGCGGAACACGGGATTTCCAAGGGCCGCAAGATACGATGCTGTAAGGAACAGTACCAGTGCGCCGGCAACAACCCGGTAAGGAGAGGTGTTTACCGGCTGTCCGGAAGGAACAAGCCAGTTAACCAGCAGAACCGCCGCGAAAGAGAGCAACGCTGTCCAAACCCAAATTTCCGACTTTGGTTTCCAATACACCGTATCTCCCGCGATCTTTGGATCCTCATACCATGCGGTTTTACGCACCTTCTGCTTTGCCACTATTCACTTCCTTTTTCATTTGACGAACCTCTGCCTCAAACGCAAGCCGGAGGTTCTGAACTCTCACGTCAGTCTTTGCCGGACTTCATTTAGGCGCTATGGCAAACACCCGGCTGGTAAAACCCGTTCCGCCTTTTATCCGAGGAAAGGTGTCGAAGACAATGGCTCCGACAGGCGGCGCCTGATCGAGGTTTTTGAGCAATTCAACGTTGAGTTTACCGTGATCCAGAACATAATCTTCGCCGATAAACCCAACCGTCGCGCCTGTAACTGCGGAATCGGTGTCCGGTGTTTCGTGTCCCACAGCGGCGACATTACGCACATCGACGAGGAATTTAAGGGCCTCTATATCCCAACCCGGATAATGGGAATTACCCGCGGCGTCTTTGTTCTCATATTCCTCCACTCCGCGTTTTGACCAGTCGCTCCTGAAGGCGACAAAGGAACCCGCCGGTATCTGTCCGTAAATTTTTTCAAAATCAAGAATGTCCTGCTTTGTAAGGACATAATCGGGATTCGCCGCGACTGCTTCCGACTTATCGATTACCACCAGGGGATAGGCAAACTCAAGAGGGCCGTAATTATCCTGGAGCCGTCCCGCCGGATCGAAATGCCCAGGAAAATCGGTATGGGTACCGTACTGGCCTGACAAAGTATATTGGTAGGCCAGAAAGACGCCATCGGTATTTTCAAAGGTGTACAGCGGTTTTACGGCAAGGGGATCGAAGCCGTACCAGTGAGGGGTTTCGGGACTTACTTCAAAACTCAAATCTATCCATTTATAATCGGACTGTAATCTGGCAAGTTCCCGCCATAGATCATCCTTTTCTTTTCTGCCGCCGGCAAACACCAATACCGACTCCGTTATAAGCAGAGTAATCAACAATCCCGCCCTGAATCTCCCCCGCCTGCGAATCAATAAAAACTTTTTCATAGTTCACTCCTTATACGTCTGTGTATACGGGTAATAGAGCGGCTCCCTTTCCGGAGTGAACCGACAACTATTACCCGCGCACTTTCTGACTATTTCTTCTTCGCCGCTTCCAGGGCAAAAATATCCACATAGAGATCGTCCACGAACTTTTGGGGATCAAGGTCCGCCGGCAGGTAGCCGATTTGAGTCAGATGTCGGGCGAAATACACCGCGTCATCCTTGGCTCTGGCGTTTGCCGCGGGGCCGGCGTGGACGGCATAGGTATAATGGTTGAGCAGGCCCGCTACCAGGGCGGCGTCATCGGTGGCGATCTTCTTCTCCGATATGAGGAGCTTGGCCGCCTCTTCGGGGTTATGCCCTATCCAGTCGGCGGCCTTGTTGATTGCCCGGAGTACCGCCGCTACCGCGCCAGGATTGTCCCGCACCAGCTTGCCTGAACCAAAAATGAAACAGCAGGCTTTGTCCTTGAACAGAGGATGGGTCCTGATGTCCACCAGGACATTGTAGTTCCCGGTATTTTCCGCAATGGTGGCAAAAGGGTCCCATGCGGCAAGAATATCCGCCTCGCCGCTTTCCACCGCCTGAACCTCCTGATCCGCCGGGAAGGGAAGCCAGGTAACATCGGTTTGGGGATCAAGCCCTATGCTGCCCACCGACACTGAGGCCACCGACATGGGGGTCCCGCCGATTTCGTCCACCGCGAAACGAATACCCTTCCTGTCCCGCAGATCCTCCAGGGTGACAATTCCGGAAGACTTAGGCGCAAGGATCTTGATGCACCCTTCATGGAGGGCGCCGATGAGTTTGACATCTATCCCATTGTGAACTGCCGGAAAATACTGGAAGTCCCCGTTCTGAACCGCCATTTTTCCCGTGGCCAGGGCGGTACGCTCTACTTCAAAGGAACTGCCGCTTACCAGGTTTATTTTGACCCCTTCTTCGTCAAAAAAACCTTTAAGAGACGCGATTGCTATAGGGGAACTACAGGTCGCCCCTCCGTAGGCAATATCGTATTCTCCAAAGGGATACTGGCCGGATTCCTTTTTTCCGCCGGCAAATACCATACAGGCAAGCGCCGCCAGCAAAGCTGGTAAGAGAACCGTCTGTTTTTTCGTCATAAAAGCCTCCTAAGTGACATTCGTTTTTCTTCGGAAATTCATATAATTCCGAAGTATTTAGTATGAATTTATAAGCAATGAAAAATAATGTCAAGAGGTTTTTTCATAAAAAGTGATTAAATAATGCCGTTCCAAAACTTCAGTTTTTGGAACAGCTTTCTTCCTTGCGGTCTGTGCTGTAAGGAAGTGGTTATAGAACATCGTCATAAGACGATGGGCGCATCCGGCATTAGGGCCGGACCGGGCTTTCCGCTCCAATTCCTCGGCTTTACCGGAGGTAAAGCCTGCGGGATTTCCGCTTCAATCCCTTGCGTGTATCCCCCGGAGCCTTTTTCCCCGCTATGACAGGGATAAACAGTTTTACCGGACTGGAAGTTTGTGCCCGGCGTACATAAACAAGCCCGAAGGCCGGGCTTGTTTATGTACGGATGGCGCCTGACACCATGCAGCCGGATTGCAGGGAGTTTTTGCTTACAAAAACTCCCTGTCCTCTACGAAACCACATAGACAGGGAATTCCATTCCCTCCGGGTAGCTCACCGTGGCCGGACAGCCCTGGAAGGCGTTATTGCCGATGGTTTCCGCCTTCGGGAGGTTCACCGTTTTCAGGGACGTACAGTAGATGAAAGCCCAAGGGTCGATGTTTTCCGCCGCCGGGAGGTCAACCTCTACCAGGACCGCACAGTAGCCGAAGGCAGCGTCGCCGATGGTTTCCGCCACCGGGAGGCTCACCTCTGCCAGGAGCCCACAGTAGCCGAAGGCGAAAAAGTCGATGGTTTTCGCCGCCGGGAGATCCACCGTTTTCAGGGCCGTACAGTCCTGGAAGGCTGCATCGCCGATGGTTTCCGCCAGCGGGAAGTTCACCACTTCCAGGGACTTACAACTTGTGAAGGTGAAAGAGCCGATGTCGAGAACGCCGGTCCCCGAGGCATTACGGAGACTGGTAAAGAACCTGAAGATTAGACTATTACGCCCGCCCGCATTGATACTGACCGCCGTACCAGGCAGGACCAGGGACACGATCAGGAGTTCCCCGGTGTTGGCCGTACCGGGGTCAAACTCCCCGCTGTTGCTGACGCCCGTCATGTCGCAGGCCGACAGGTCCAGAGCAACGTATTTGCCCTTAGTCTGTATGACGCCTAACAACTACTCCCACTCGTCTTTGATAGTGACCTTTACCCGCAGGGGCACGGGATCGGCCTCAGTCGCCCCCCCCGTCGGAGATGGCGATAAGATACTCAACGATTTTGTCAATGCCGACGAGTACGGAATCCGGGGTCAGCGGCCCGGCGAAGGCTCCGGCGCTCCGGTTTCCTACGGCGTCCACGGCCACCACCGTAAAGATGTACTCCGTTTTGTTGGTCAGGCCGGTAATGTTCACGGTCTGTACCCCTTTGGAGACGGTAACCGTCTGGGTCCCGCCGGGGGGCCAGGTGATTTCCACCGAAACCAGGTCACTGTCCGCCGGATCGATCCAGGTCAAGGTAACCTCCCCGTCCCCGGCGCTTCCCGAAAGGCGGGTAACAATCTTCGGGGGCGTAGGGTCGGTAAGGGCAATGCCCTGGACCCCCGTGATGCCTAAAAATGAACCTCCCCGCCGCAGAGCGGCGGGGTATCGAAGATTTCTCCGTGAAATCTTTGTGTATGCGGGGGAACACATCCCCCGCACCCCCAGTAGGAAGCGCCCC
>JAITBO010000213.1 GCA_031283505.1 Treponema sp.
TTCGCCTCTTGTTCCCGTATCTTCGCCGCTATGTCCGTCTGACACCCCATCGCGTCTATCGTTATCATGTCCCCTTTCACGTCCAGGCTGTCTAACAGTTCCGGTATGGCGGTAATCTCGTTGCTCTTTTCCCCCGTTTTCACCTATCCAAGCACCATATTCTGGGCGCTTATCCACACACTGACTATATGCACCCCATTCCGCCCTTGGCAGGCTGAGCCGCGAATCGTTTTCCCGTCGATAGTTATCGTCCGCCCCCCTGCTTTGTTCACCCCCATAAGCCATGTTTGCAGGCTGCTCAACAACGACCCCGGCTCTATCCACGAAAATACCCGCGCAAACGTCTTTTCATCCGGTATCCCGTGCGGCAACTCCAGAAAGGTCCTGAAAAAACTCTCCTTCGCCGTCCCGAAATCCTCCATCACGGTGAACTCATCCCATCCGGCAATGATGGTCGTAAGCCCAATTACCAGCACATCTATCAGTTTGTGCGGAAAATGTCCGCTTTGCCGCCGTTCGTCCTTTATCCCGCTGAGGCATTCCTTCATCCATGCTATGTCTTCTTCCGTGAGTTCCACTTGCTTACCCCTCCAAAGGCAAGTCCCACTATAGCACGGATTTTTAAATGACGTTGCCCTGAGTTGGCCGGCAGACCGCTTTACATTCTTTCCGCTTTTTGTTAGGCTTTATGTTCTACTGAGCAAAACAACTCCGAAAGGAACGCTATTAAGGAAGGTTTATTATGTCACGGACTTGCGATATTTGCGGGAAACATACGATCACCGGGAATTCGGTGAGCCACGCGAAAAACCATACCCGCCGTACCTGGAAGCCGAATCTGAAAAAGATAAAAACTGAGGTGGAGGGGACAACCCTTACTCTAAAGATTTGTACTCGCTGCCTTAAAAGTGATGTTATTACAAAGAAGGTTTAAGCTCCAGTTCCAGGCCGTCATAAGCGGGTCCCATAAAAATACCCTTTAATCCCCGTTTTTTCCGGAATTTTTGGCAATATTCTTTAACCGCCTGGTGGCTGTTGTTATGGGCCAGATGGGTCAGATATACCCGCCGGGCTTGCACGTCCACCGCTGTTTCAAGGGCTTCGCTAAAGGAGAAGTGGGTTGGATGAGGTTCCTCTCTCAGAGCGCCGATAATAAGGACTTCGGGATGGTTTATCAGGTTGCGGGATCCGGCGGGAAGGGCGCTGGCATCGGTCAGGTAGACGGTCGCGCCGGATGTCCCTTCTTCGGCGATCTTCCAGCCTAAAATGTCCAGAATCCCGTGTTTTACCGGGACAGGGGTGATGGAGAGACGGCCTATATGCAGGGTCCCGGCAGCCGTTTCGGGCAGAATATGGGGTTTACCGCCGCCCGGCTGGGTTTGCCGGAAAATGTACGAAAACCGTTCTTTCAATTCTTCAATAGTGTGGTGATTTCCATATATCGGGATGGGACTTTCCCATGTCAGGGAGCGTATATCGTCAAGTCCGTGAAGGTGATCGGCGTGAGGATGGGTCAGAAGTACCGCATCCAGACGGGTAATGTCAGCCCTAAGGGCCTGGAGCCTGAATTCGGGGCCCGTATCTATCACGAGCTGTTCCCCCGCGTCTCCCATGATGTAGAGGGAAGCCCGCATACGCCGGTCTCGAGGGTCGGCGGACCGGCAGACCGGGCAGCCGCAGCCTATGACCGGGATCCCGTTGGAAGTACCGGACCCCAGAATGTTTAATCTCATAGGCACAGTATACCTAAAAACACCGGGCCGTGACACTCTCCGGCTCATGACAGGGCCGATTGCCGGAAACCCGCCTTCCCTGATAAACTAACGCCATTATGACCGATTTTGTCCACCTCCACGTCCACTCGGACTTTTCCCTCCAGGATGCCGCGGTCTCGGTGATGAGACTGGCGGACCGGGCGGAAGAACTTGGCATGAAGTACCTGGCCCTGACGGATCACGGCAATATGTTCGGGGCTATGGAATTTTTGGCGGCCTGCGAAGAAACCATTGATGAAAAAGGGGAACACATTAAGCGCCGGCATCCCATACATCCCATCATCGGCTGTGAGGTCTATGTTGCGCCCGGTTCCCGGCATGAAAAAAAAGGCGCCGAAAGCGACAACAAATATTATCATCTGGTTCTTTTGGCCGCGAGCCGGGAAGGGTACTTCAACCTGGTAAAACTCTGTTCCCTTGCCTATACTGAAGGATTCTACTATCGGCCCCGGGTGGACGAGGAGATTCTGGCGCAATACCACGGGGGCCTTATCGCCCTTTCGGCCTGTGTAGCGGGAGAAATTCCCCGGCTCATCCAGGTGGGGAAGGCGGCGGAAGCCGAGGCAAAGGCTATCTATTACCGGGACCTCTTTGGTAAGGACGACCAGGGAAATCCCAATTTCTATCTGGAGATACAGGATCATGGTATAACCGCCGAATGGCTTAAGGGGAACCTGTCGCAGCGGCAGATAAACGGAGTCCTTGTTGACATATCCCGGCGTACCGGCGTACCCCTGGCGGCTACCAACGACGTACACTACCTCAAGCAGGAAGACGCCGGGGCTCACGATATTCTCCTCTGTATAGGGACGGCTAAACTCAGAAGCGAGGAAAGACGCAAGCGGTATTTTGGAGATCAGTTCTACCTGAAATCCGGGGATGAAATGGCCGCCCTTTTTCCGGAATACCCGGAGGCCATTACCAATACGGTACATATTGCCGAGCGATGTAACACCGATGTTCCCAGGGTCAAGACCAAGGATCTGCCCAAGTACCTTCCTGAATTCGAGATACCCCCAGGGTTCGAGAACGCCGATGAGTACCTTAGGTCTCTTACTATGAAGGGATTAGCCAAACGCTACCCCGACCTGCCTCAACATGTGATTCAACAGGCGGAATACGAGCTTGACACCATCATCAAGATGAATTTTACCGGCTATTTCCTTATCGTGGCGGATTTTTGCAACTGGGCAAAGGAGCACGACATCTGGGTAGGCCCCGGACGAGGTTCCGGCGCGGGGTCTATCGTGGCCTATGCCATCAGGATCACCGACATTGATCCCCTCAAGTACGGGCTCCTCTTTGAGCGGTTCCTCAACCCGGACCGGATCTCCATGCCCGACTTTGATATAGACTTCTGCAATGAGCGCCGTGAGGAAGTGATCAAATACGTCACCGGTAAATACGGCAAGGAGCGGGTGGGACAGATCATCACCTTTGGGACTTTGGGGGCCAAGCAGGTCGTCAGGGACGTAGCAAGAGCCCTCAGCATCAGCATTCCCGAATCGGAGATGATCACCAAGCTCATTCCCAAAGACCCCAAGATAACCCTGGCCAAAGCCTTCGCGGGAGAGCCCCGGTTGGGAGAACTGGAAAAGGACCCGAAATACGCCGAGCTTTTCAGCCTGGCCCGCAAGCTTGAAGGGCTTAACCGGCATTCCAGCCTCCACGCCGCCGGGATAGTGATAGGCAAAACCGCGTTGACCGATTATGTGCCGCTCTACCGGGAACCTGAATCCAAAGGCGGCTCCATCGCTACCCAGTATACCATGAACTTCCTTGAAAACTGCGGCCTGGTAAAGATGGATTTTCTGGGCCTCAAGACCCTGGACCTCATCAAAAACACCCAGGATCTGATTCGTATTAGGGACGGCAAATACGCGGATTTTAACATAGAGACCATTCCGGAAAATGATCCTCTGACGTATGCCATGCTGGCGGAAGAAAAAAACGAGGGAATATTTCAGTTTGAAAAAAGCTGGTGGAAAGAGATTCTGAAAAAAGCCAAGCCCGCCAGTATTGATGAACTCACTGCCCTTACCAGTTTAGGCCGTCCGGGGCCCATGCAGTATATTCCTCAATTCATTGAATCCAAGTGGGGGCACCAAAAAATCGAGTATCCCGATCCCTCTTTGGAAGGGATACTCAAGGAAACCTATGGGGTTATCGTCTACCAGGAACAAGTCATGCAGGTGGCCCGGATCATCGCCGGTTACAGCATGGGCCAGGCCGATCTGCTCCGGCGCGCCATGGGAAAGAAGAAAAAGGAAATCATCAACAAGGAAAAAACACCCTTTATCGCCGGGGCAATCGAACAAGGATTTTCCGAAGAGAAGGCGGGCCGTATTTATGATATCCTCGTTCCTTTCGCGGAATACGGCTTTAACAAAAGTCATGCCGCAGCCTATTCCGTCCTCTCATACCGCACCGCCTGGCTTAAAGCCAACTTTCCAGCCGAATTCATGGCAGCCAACCTGACCAACGAAATCGGCAGCGCCGACAAGGACAAACTCAGCGCCTATATCGAAGTGGCCCGCAAAATGGGCCTTGCCATCGATCCGCCGGACATTAACCGTTCCCAAAAGTATTTTTCCGTGGCGGAAGGCCGCATCTTTTACGGTTTTCTTGGGATAAAGGGCCTGGGAGACGCGGCGGCTGATGAGATCGTCGCCTGCCGGAAAGACGGCCCCTACAAAGGCTTTATAGACTTCCTTGACCGGGTGAACATCAAAACTGTAGGGAAAAGCGTGATCGGCCTTCTGGTCCAGACCGGGGCATTCGATGAATTCGGCGTCTCCCGTTCGATCCTGATGGGGAATCTTGAGCGGGTGGTGGAATACGCCCAGAGCAAGAAGGACGACAAGCAATTCGGCCAGACCAGCCTCTTTGAGGACACCGGGGAAAAAGAATACCCCGATTTTGCATTCGATCCCTTCCCCGAAGCAAGCCGGGCGGAGAAACTCAAAGCGGAGAAAGAGCTTATAGGCTTTTATTTTTCCGGTCATCCTATGGACGATTATAAGGACCTCTGGCGGCGGGTAGTAAAGGCGGATCTCGGTAAAATCGAAACCGTTACCCCCGGAAGCTGCGTCCTCCTGGGGATCATCAAGACCATTAAAACCATCACTACTTCTAAAGGCGCAAAAATGGCCTTTACAACCCTGGCGGATTACAACGGTGAAATTGAGGCGGTCTTCTTTGCCGGCGCGTGGGAGAAGTGTCAGAGCAAAATTGAAGCCGACAAGGTTGCTATCCTCAAGGGTAAGATAGAATACCAAAAAGACAAGGACCGGTACAGTTTTCTGGCGGAAGACTGGGTCGGCCCGGAAGAAGCCGAATCCGTAGCGGCCCAGGCGGAAGCCCAGGCCCGGAAGTGGGACAAGTACCGGAATGTCTGGAAATACAAGGCGGACCTTAAACTTTCCAATCCCGCTTCCGCTGCCAAAGGAACGTATACAATTGCGGGGTTCCTTACGTCTCTGCGGGAGTTCACCGACAAGAAGGGCAACGTCATGGCCTTTGGGACTCTTAAAGATTTTGAAGGCGAAATCGACCTTGTTTTCTTCGCATCGGTCTGGAAGGACTGCAAGGACCTCCTTACGGTGGACGAGTTTGTCGTTCTCAAGGGGAGCATAGATCCTGCAAACGACAGAAACCCTGAAAAACCGGGCTTTAAGGTGTCCAGCGTCCCTGACCTTACGCGCCTTATGCGAGCCGCAGCCAAAGAAAACGTTGCCGACTCCGGCGACGGCCAGAAAAACGTCTGCCGGGAAGTACACATCCGGCTGTCGGAAGCGTCGATGCGGCAGGAAACGGCCCTTTCCCTCCTGCGAGACCACATGGTGGAGAATCCCGGCCCCTGCCTGGTATTCATCCATGTACCGTTTTCCGGAAGAGAAGCAGTGATCCGCGCCGCCGCCCACATGATCGGGGAGGGCGCTCAATATGAGGCCCTGTCCGCCTGTGCGGGAGTGGCGAGCGTATGGAGGGCGTAGGTTGATGGGAGAAAGCTTTCTAATGTCAGCAACAACAGGTTCCAGCGGTACGGGCCAGGACCAGAAGTCATATTATGTTAATCTCGTCTTTAAGTAACTGGACCGTGTACTGTACCAGATCATACCCACTGTCATTAATGTTCTTGATTTGTATGGCCGTTGAATTGAGAAAATTGATACGCCTTTGGATGATCCGCTTCACACGCGGCTTACCGCGTATTGAAAACATCTGGATCAAAGGGTTCCATGCCTGGTATTTCCTGCCAGAATTCCTGTGCCAGCGGTGTTGGGGAGATGTTAGCAGCCCCCAATAGTAATGCCCAGACTAAAGGAATCTTTCCCCTGCTCAGAGGACTTTTCGCCAACGGCCTGCTTCTCTGTCTTTTTCTCCGGGATATTGAAAACGTCAATCGCCGGATTTTCCCCGCAGGCGCTGAACAGCAGCGCAGCAAACAGCGCCAATACACCTAAGGAACTGTACAGTTCCTTAGGTGTATTGCTTCATCAAATTTCCGTACAGACTACAAGGCTTCTTCCCGGAGCATGACGTATTGCTCATCCTTGTTGGGCAGGGTCCTCCTGAGTTCCCGGATGAACTCTCTGGTGTCTCCCATTTCCTCATAGGCATCACATTCATCCAGGTAACGCCGGGTAATCGTACAATACTTGTACAGTTTTTCCTCCCCCAGCTTTTTTCGCCATTTGCCTGCGGCGCACCGTACCCTGAGGAAATACCGGTCGTCTCCTTCCGGCATGGCAGGAACCAGCTTACAGTGAATACAGTTGGCACAGTATATTTTGCCGCTGTGAAATTCATCTTCCGCGCCATGTTCAGCGTTCTGCATCAAGGCTTCCGGCAATTCCTGAACCCTTATTGTCGGCAACTCCGAAGTCTCAATCATGTTCCACCTACTTTTTACGATATTTATTTATCGTTTAAGAATAGAGCCAGTTTTAAAACTGAGGTTTTGAAACAGCTTCAATAATCCAAAAAACCATTTTTCCTTAATCAACAATGTAACACCTTGTTATTATTTTTGCAATAAATAGTGTCTGTCCACAAAGTCGGTTACTTTGCGGACAGACCTTGCATTTTCTCGCCTAAAAGCTGCGAAAATGCGGGTTTCAAGGTGATCTGTCCATAATGTGTCTACATTATGGACAGACTCTAAATATACAATTAGGAAAGAAGCATACACATCATCCATGGCTTCCCTGACCCAGCGATGAGCCTTGTTCTTCAACACCCGTTCTTCAGTCCATCGGGTGGCAACATCGGTAACCGTCAACATATAGCAAAAGGCGGCGTTGGCCTGTTCCATCGTGGTAATACCCTTGGAACGAAGACGGGCAGCCGGAAGAATCGTCAGGCTTTGATAATATCAAAAATTGTTTTCAGCGCGCCCCGGCACTCACGGGAGATGGGCATATAGGGCCAGACGTGCATCATCCCTTCCCCTATATACAGCTTTACGGGGACGCCGCCGGCCTTTACCCGGTCAATGAAAGACGGAGCCAGAGCAAAAAATATCTCGCTGGTTCCGAAAAAAACATACATATCGGGAAAACCGGAAAAGTCCCCTTCCATGGGTACATCGAAATAATTGCCCCGGCCAGGATCGATTCCCATAAGGGGGATCAGCACGTCCATAATTTGGGGCGAAACCAGGGAGTCCCTGGGCAGGATGCGGTCCATTTCGTCCCGAATGGTCCGGTTGTCCTTCCGTACAAACGCCCCGGGGGAAACAAGGATCAGTCGTTTCGGTATCGGCAGGGGCATCCCCAGGGCCTTGTTGTGATGGCAGAGCATCAGGGCCAGGGTCCCTCCGGCGGAATCCCCCATCACGATGAATTCCGAACCGGGATTCTCCTCCCGCATTTTCCCGTAGATTCGCAAGAGGATCTCCGTGATTTCCTTGAAATTATGGCCCGGAGCCAGGGGATAGGCGGGAACCCATACTGCCGCGCCCAGGGACTTCGTTATCCTGGCCGCCACGATCCAGTGGATGATATGGGCCTCCATGATCATCCCGCCGCCGTGGAGGAAAAGCACCGTCTTCTCCGGATCCGCACCCTTCCTGGGGGTAAGGATATAACAGGGCCTGCCGTCCACCACCCATTCCCGGACAAGGTTGTTCCGGTAAACGAAACCGGGCGGAGCGGTTTTCCGTTTGCCTATGTTTTTTTCGATATATTTGTTGAACTTCTCTTCGTCCAGGCTGAAAATTTTCTTGAGGCCCAAAAGCCTGACGGCAAATTCGAGAAAACGATAGGTTGTACTGATACCGGATTTCCCGGCTGCTTCACCGGACATAGACTCCTCCTTTATTAAGCCCCCAGGTTCGCCCCGTGATTGGGGCAATTCAACTTATTTAGTATGTGCCCCAAAAACCGAATCATTGTAACACTCGATACTGTTCCAAAACCATGCGCGTTTAGCGCACAGTCAATTAGTTTTGGAACAGGCCCACTCCTTTTAAGGTTAATGCCCACCGGCAAAATCATTAATAACGAGGAGTAAGCAATGCCGCCTTTATAGCTCACACCTCATCAAAAAAGGTGCCTGGCACCTTTGCGTTATCCGTTATACAAGAGCTTTCGCTACCCGATACCAATAACCCAAATAAATTCGCCGACCTCCTCTTTGATTTTAAGATTGTATATGGAATTAGGCAATGGAGTCAGAGAGGTAATCCCAAAAAGCAGCAAGAAACGGTTCGGGATACTCTAAAGTATTCCGAACCGTTTCAATGGATTACCAGGGTGTCTCGCAGAATAAAACTGCTCTTCAAGCGATTTCAGTTCAGCGTAATGTTGCCTTGATGGCTCGCGCTCAAATGTCAATTTGACATAATGTTCCGATTCCGTCACACTAACCAGATCGTCTCCCCGACGTTCGAGATGTGAGTCCTTGTTTTTGATTTCCTGGCTACTTTTCAGTTCCCAGCCGAAAGACTGCTACAGGTTAATCGTCTCCTCTTCTGCTGCCGGTGCTACAGAAGTCGATTTGATTTCTTTTGCGGCCATAGTTTTACCTCCGTTTTATATGTACAAGCGTCGAGAGGCTAGATTCTTATGGTTAAAATTATTTTTAAATTCCGCTATGATTGTCCTATGAATTATTTGGAACTTCCGGTTTACCGGCATAAGGACTTGATTCTGGAAGCCCTGGCGCATAACCAGGTGATCGTCGTAGAAAGCCCTACGGGGTCGGGAAAAACCACCCAGATGCCGGTGATACTCTACGAGGCGGGATACGCCAAAAACGGGATCATCGGCGTTACCCAGCCCCGGCGTATCGCTGCGATGTCGGTGAGCGAGTACATAGCCCGCCAGATGAGGGTGGAGATGCCGGACGTTGTGGGCTACAAAATGCGCTTCGAGGACAGGACAAATCAAAATACCAAAATCAAGATCATGACCGACGGGATACTCCTCCAGGAGATGAAGCTGGACCCCTGGCTTTCAAAATACGGTCTTTTGATGGTTGACGAGGCCCACGAGAGGAGCCTTAACATTGACTTCATCCTCGGGCTGCTCAAACGGGTCCTGGAAGCCCGGAGGGATTTCAAGGTCATCATATCATCGGCTACCATCAACGCCCAGGTTTTTGCCGAATACTTTGGGGAACATCCCGGCGTCGCCTTGCCGGTTCCGGTGGTGAAGATAGACGCCGTAACCTATCCCATCACCCTTATCTACGATCCGCCAGCAGTTCAGGCGGAAAAGGACGGCGAACTCACGTCCGGGGCCTCCGGCGAAGGACGGCGGAACAGGCGGGGTCCGGGCGACAGGCTTTCGTCAGCGCCCACCGGCAACGCGCTGCCTCCGGGCAGTCTGGCGGCGGAAGCCCTTCTCGCCAAAATCGAAGGGATCACCGAGCGGTTCATCAGCGAAAAGCGGGAGGGGGACATCCTCATTTTCCTTCCCGGCGAAAAGATGATCAAGGACTGTATGGGCCGCCTGGTCATGAGGCCTGTGGGGAAGTACCTTCACATGGTTCCCTTGTACGGAAGGCTGGGCAAGGACGAGCAGGAACGGGTCTTCGACAATCCCCCCAGGGGCAAAACCAAGGTGGTGATCGCCACCAATATCGCCGAGACATCGGTAACTATAGACGGGGTAACTGCGGTGATCGATTCGGGGCTGTCCAAGCTCAACTACTACAATCCCCGGACCTTCACCTCCAGCCTGGTGGAAGCCCCCATTTCCAAAGCCTCGGCGAACCAGCGTAAGGGCCGGGCGGGACGGACCAGAGAGGGGACCTGTTACCGCCTGTATTCCCGCAAGGACTTTGAAAACCGGCCCCTTTTCACCACCGAAGATATTTTCCGCACCGACCTTTCCGAAGTGGCCCTCAGAATGGCGGATTTAGGCGTCACCGCCTTTGAGGAATTCGACTTCATCTCCCCACCGGGACGCGAAGGGCTCTTGGCGGCGGTTGAGACTCTCAATCTTCTGGATGCCCTGGAAGCGGATAGAACCCTTTCCAGGACAGGCAAACTGATGACCGAATTTCCCCTCCCCCCCCGGCAGTCCCGGATCATCGTGGAAGCCCTTTTGCGTTACCCCCAAGTCACGGAGGAGACCATCATCGCCGCAGCCTTCCTTTCGACCCAGAGCCCTTATGTCCTGCCTCCCGGGGAAGAGACCGACGCCCGGCGGGCGCACCACCGCTTCCAGGACCCGGACGGAGATTTTGTTTCCTATCTCAAACTTTTCCGCGCCTACGGGGAGGCCCCCCGGAAAGACAAATTCTGCGAGAAAAACTACCTGGACGAGCGGGCTATGGCGGAAATAGCCAACGTCACGGTCCAGCTTGAGGAGATCGTCTCCGGCATAGGGCTGCCCCTTCTTTCCGGAGGGCCGGTGGAGGATTACCTTTCCGCAGTGGCAACCGGACTTATTCAGTTCGTCTGCATACGGGAAGGGCGGGAGATGTACCGGAGCCTTACGGCGGACCGCATTCTCATCCACCCCGGCTCGGTGATGTTCAGGGCGGATCCCCAGTACATCGTGGCAGGGGAAATCATCAGGACTACCCGGATGTACGCCATGTCCGTGTCCCCCCTGTCCCCCAAGGTCCTGGAAAAACTCAAGGACGGATTGTTCGAGGCCCTGGGAGGCAGGTCCGTAGCAGCCGCCGCAGGGACCGACGCAAAAGGGAGAAAAACGGGGCGCATCCGGGACTTCACCAATACCATCAAGATAGGAAGCGAGGTCTTTGACATCAAGACCGTCAAGGGCAGGAAATTCGTGACCCTCCCCTGGGAGAAGCTCTCCAGAGTAAAGGACGACGCCGGCGATCCCTCCGTTTACAAGGGCCTTAGAGGGACCGTAATTCTGGACGGCAGGTACACCCTCCTTCAGGAAGAAAAACTGTCCCTCATCCTGTCGCTGGTTCCCACCCTGGAAATAGACGGCGCCCTAAGCCGGGCCTGGCCCAGGAAAACCAACTTCAATTCCCGGGAGAACCCCGGCGCCCTGCTTGCCGGGCTGCCCCTCCTGGTGACCCCGGCGGTGTGGAAGCCGGGCAAAAAAGAACTGGGTTTCATCTGCCTTTTTACCGACGGGGAAGGAAATTACTGGTTCAAGTGTTCCCGGGGCTTTCATACCAGCCTCAACGAAAGCCTTTCGGCCCTGGAAACCCTCATAGACGAACTGGGGGACGAAGTGGATCCGGAGAAAAAGCACATAGTGAACCAGACCTACCGGAGGCTTTCGGACTATTTGGGGTAGTCCCCGCGGCACATATTGGGGGTAAACCCAAAGAGGCGGATGCGGCCTTCCATACAGCGGCGGCACTCCGCAGCCTCATCGCCGGTACATATCTTGTTGTCATAGAGGGCGTACAGTTTCCGAACCTCCGCAGGGGAAAGGTTAGGCATAACCACGTTGGCCCCGGCTAAAAGGCCGCGTTCCCGGCCTGCGGGAGAGATAGTTCCCAGAGCGGTGGTGGCGGGAATCAGCGCCTTGGGAAGGAGAAGCCGGGTCAGGGCCACCATCCGCAGGGTAAGTTCCAGTCCGCCTGCGGGATATTCGCCGAAAGGGGTATCCTTCTGGGGGATGAAGGGGCCTATGCCTGCCATGTGGGGTTCCAGGTCCTGTATAAAGCGAAGGTCTTCCAGAAGGTTTTCCGGCGTCTGAAAGGGAGTACCCACCATGAAGCCCGCCCCCGTCTGGTAGCCGATTTCCTTCAGGGTAACGATACACCGTTTCCGTTCGGCAAGGCTCATTTCCGGAGGGTGGAGCCTGCGGTAGTGGGCTTCGCAGGCCGTTTCGTGGCGCAGGAGGTAGCGGTTTGCCCCGGCGAGGAAAAAAGCCTCGGAAGGTGATCTGGAAAGTATGATAGAAAAATGCTGCTAATTCTTTGTGGTACAATGAATTATGAAATTTGATTTTGAAGATACATCTTATACCGCATAATTCACAAAAACGCTAATTCC
>JAITBO010000301.1 GCA_031283505.1 Treponema sp.
GTCAGAGATTCTCCTTTGCGTGGTTTTCTCCCTTACCGTTCCGCAGCCATTCCGGCATGAACCTTGCTTATATGTAATTTTCCTATTAGCATTATAGCTGTACAGTTCCCTATGGGGTTTTTTATCCCCTTACTGTGTCATTTGTCCTGTCTATTCAGTGCCTGTATTTCTGTGGGTCAAGTTTAGCCCCCGCAACCGCCCCTGGGGAGCAAAAGGTTTTTAACGCTGCGGATAGGCCCAGAGGCTTCCGTCCGGCCCTTTAAGATAGTAGACCGGCCCTCCCGGCTCTTCCCCTTCTCCGGCGATGCTGCCCTCGCCAAGGCGTATCTTGCCGCCGCCACCGGGAAGGTCCACAGCGTAGGCGGGGCACTCCCAACCCAGAAGGGCCCCCAGTTCCCGGTAGAGCGCAAGCCCCTGTCTGAGGGGTACCCGGAAGTGGGCGGTTCCCGGCGCCAGGTCCAGTTGAAAGAGGTAGTAAGGGGTAAGCCCCAGGCTGCGGCATTCCCGGAACAGTTCCGCAAGGACCGCCGCGTTGTCGTTGACGCCCCGGAGGAGTACCGTCTGGACCAGGATGGGAATGCCCGCCGCGATACAGGCGGCGAAAACCTGCCGGACTTCGGGTGACAGTTCCCGGCAATGGTTGATGTGAACCGTCATTCGCAAGGGTTTATACCGGCCAAAAAGGGCGATAGTCGCGTCGGTGAGCCGTCCGGGATCGGTGACAGGGACCCTGGTGCAGACCCGGAGGCCAAGGGGGGCGCGGTCTTCCGGGTGTCCGGCTTCCCGGAGCCGCCGGAACAGACGTTCCAGAACGCCGTCCGGGACGGTCAGGGGATCTCCCCCGGACACGAGGACTTCCCGGATTTCGGGATGGGCTTTCAGATAGGCGGTTACCGGATCGAGTTCGGCGCCGGTTATGAAAGGCCGGGAAGACCCCACCCACACCCGGCGGAAACAGTGGCGGCAGTACCCGGAACAGCAGCCCCCGGCCAGGAGCAGGGCCCGGTCCCGGTACTGGTGTACGAACCTTGGGACCGCCAGGTGGCGGCTTTCCCCCAGGGGATCTTCCAGGGCAAAAGGGTCCGGCAGTTCTTCCCGGGGGTCCGGGAAGAACTGCCGGCGTATAGGATCCGACTGGTCCGGCCCGGCCAGGGACGCAAAGTGGGGAGTCACCGCGAAAGGGAAGCCGCCCCGTTCCTCAATCGCCGCGATATAGGAGCGTTCCTCCGCGCTGACTGCGACGCTCAGATGGGGTGGCAGGGCTTCCAAAGAGGTGATAAGCCGGTTATCCGCAGGCCGCATATCCCGCTCTGATAGCCTCCACGTTCAGGGGAACGAACTTATGCTTATCCGGGGGAAAGAACTTCTTCAATATCCCCTCGATGTCGTCTATATTCAGGGCGCCGGTTAGTTTTGCCAGGGCTCCCAAGGCCACCATATTGGCGAACCGGGGATTCCCAATCTTTTCCGCAATACCTTGGGCTTCGACTTTGACCACCCTGATGCCGGTCCTTTTCGTCTCGTCCTTGATCAGGGTCGAATTGATGACCATAAGGCCGCCGTCCTTGAGCATACCCTCGCAGAGGGGCAGGGAATCGCTGTTCATGACCAGGACCGAATCGGGGACGGTCACCAAAGGGCTGGCGATTTCTCCGTCCGAAACGATGACCGAAGCCCTGGCTATACCTCCCCGTTTTTCAGCCCCATAAAAGGGGAAAAAGCTGACGTTTTTCCCTTCTTCCATGGCGCAGTACACCCAGATCTGCCCCAAAGAGACGATCCCCTGACCGCCGAAACCGGCAAAGAAGGATTTTTCGGTCATTTGACGGCCCTCTGTGTGACGGCGGACGGTGCGGCGTTCCCTGCTGGCGCGGCTTCCGCGATAGTATTCTTAACCTCTCCCAAGGGAAAGACGGGGATCATATTCTTCTCCAGCCACTCCACGGATTGCAGGGGATCCATGCTCCAGTTGGTGGGACACTGGGAAAGAACCTCCACCATGGTAAAGCCTATGCCCCGCATTTGGGCTTCCAGGGCTTTTTTTATGTAGGCCCTGGTCTTTCGGACATTGGCGGCGTTGTTCACCGCACCCCGGGCGATGTAGCGGCTCCCCTCAAGGCCCGCCAGGAGTTCCGCCACCCGTATGGGGTAGCCCATCCCCGCTTTTCCGGGGTCACGTCCTTTGGGGGCGGTGGTTGCCCGCTGGCCGACCAGTGTGGTAGGAGCCATTTGGCCGCCGGTCATGCCGTAAATGGCGTTGTTCACAAAAATCGTGGTAAATTTTTCGCCCCGGTTGGCGGCGTGGATCATTTCGGCGGTCCCTATGGCCGCCATGTCCCCGTCCCCCTGGTAACAGATGACCAGGTGATCCGGGAGGACCCGCTTGACCCCGGTGGCCGCCGCGGGGGTCCGGCCATGAGGGGGCTGCACGGAATCGAAATCGAAGTAGAGATCCGCCCAAATGGCGCACCCTACAGGGTTCGTGATAATGGCCCGTTCCCGCAGTCCCATTTCATCGATGATTTCGGTGATGAGCCGGTGTATGACCCCATGGCCGCAGCCGCCGCAATATTTGGTGGGGACATCGTAAAGACTATCCGGGCGCTTCCTGAGTTGTTTCATGTCTTCCTCCTATGCCTTTTCAGCCAGAATTGCCTTTGCTCTGGCGTAGACTTCTTCTTCTGTGGGGACTACCCCGCCGGAATGCCCCAAAAGGTGAACCGCTCCACGGGGAGCCCTGGGGTCCGCTTCCAAAACAGAAAGCTTTACGTCCTCCACAAGCTGACCCAGGCTCATCTCCACCGTAAGGATGGGTTTTCCTGTGGAAGCGATTTTCGCCAGAGCATCGTAGGGGAAGGGCCAGAGGGTAATGGGCCTGAAAAGGCCCAGGTTGATGCCTTCCTTTTCGGCAAGCTGCCGGGCGCCCAGGGCAACCCTGGCGGCGGTGCCGTAGGCCACAATGGTGAGGTCCGGGCCTTCCCCGGTGAATTCCCCACCGCTGGTCTTGAAGCCTGCGGCCTCAAAGCGGACTTCTTCTTTTTTGACTGTCTCGTACCGCTCAAACCGGGTCCTGGTTTTGGCTTCCAGGCTCTCCGGCACGAGATCCAGGGAAGTGATGTGCCGGCTTGCCCGGCCTGTCCCGGTCATGCCGCCCACGGCCCAATCCCGCCTGGGCAGGCGCCTTATGTCCACAGCCGGGGGCAGGACTACCCCTTCCATCATCTGTCCTATAATGCCGTCCGCCAGGATTATAGCGGGCATACGGTACTTGTCCGATAACTCAAAGGCCATGCAGGTGAGATCGGCGCATTCCTGAACGCTTTTGGGGGCCAAAACTATGCACCGGTAATCCCCGTGGCCGCCGCCCCGGGTCGCCTGGAAATAGTCGCTTTGGGCCGGGCCTATGGCCCCTAGTCCGGGGCCGCCCCGGACCACATTTGCCATCACCAGGGGAATGTCCGCCCCGGCGGCATAAGAGATGCCCTCCTGCTTCAGGCTAACCCCAGGGCTGGACGAACTGGTCATGGCCCGGACTCCGGCGGCGGAAGCGCCGAAAACCATATTGATCGCCGCCACCTCGCTTTCCGCCTGGATAAAGACCCCGCCCCGGTCCATCATATTCGCCGCCATATAGGCGATAAGCTCGTTCTGGGGGGTGATGGGGTAGCCGAAATAGGCCCGGCACCCCGCCCGAAGCGCCGCCTCCGCAATAGCCTCGTTTCCTTTCATAAGGACCCTACCGGTCCTCAGGACCTTTCCGGTCCCTGCCTCACTCATCCCGCAGCCTCCTCCAAATCAAACACCTCGATGCAGACATCAGGGCATACTTCAAAGCAGTTTCCGCAGCCTATACATTTCTCCGCGTGAACCGGCAATGATGGGTAACTCCCCGACGAGTTTGGCCGGCTGTCCTGCTCCAAAACCTTGAGCGGACACGCGCGTATGCACAGGTAACAACCTTTGCACAGTTCCCGGTCAATGACGACTTTCCCTCTTCTGGCCATAGGGCCTCCTCTCGATTAATCTCTTTATTATAAGGGGAATTATACTGGAACCTAAGAAAATATTGTAGATAGGGATAAAAGGCCACAGGCGTACCGAACCAGCGCGTATCACCTGAAAAAACGCCCTCTAACTACAGCAGGACTTCCGTTACCCCCCCAATGGAGGTTCCATACC
>JAITBO010000041.1 GCA_031283505.1 Treponema sp.
TGCTGTTTATGGGGAAACAAATTCCCTTCCCGGTAGAGCCTCATGCAATAGGCCCGTGCCGCTGTTTTTGTTATCTGTCCGGTGGACAAGCCGGAAGAACGGTTGCCATTATCGTCATAACACTGGTAATAGAACACCACTTTCCCCGAAGCCAGTTTTCGTGGGAACACTGAAAAAACATCCTTTACCCTCATACGAACCCCTTTTACGGATATTGCAATCACAGCCGCAATCCCGTAAATTTGTAGTTGTATAAACCCGCTGAACCAGCAACGCTAATTCGTTATAGGGTAAAGAAATAACACCGCTTATATTGTTCTGAACATAGGTAAAATGTGCAATCCGGCACATCTCATATACAGCCGGTACGTTAGGCGCATAAAATCGTGGGGCTGTTTTAAACCCCGGTTGATGCGAACATCAGGTTCGATAAAACAGCCTTGTACAGTCTGTTCACGAGTTCAGCAAAGGTGTTCCGCCAGGAGCTTCTTTTTCTCCTCCGGAATGGGGGTACTCTCGTTTTTCAGAAAATCGAAGTGAACTACCACCGCCGTACCTTTGGCACAGAGCCGGCCTTCCTGCCAGGCTTCGTGGTAGACCGTGAAAGATTTGGTACCTATCCTTTCGATGCGGGTACGCAGTTCCACATCATACTGAAAAAAGAGCTGATCCACAAAGTCATAGTCGGTGTGGGCCATGATGAGGGGCCATGTTTCATGGGAAAGGTTGAGGTCAGGCTCAAATATCCTGAACAGGGGGTTCCGGGCTAATTCAAACCAGCCGGCCAGAACTACGTTGTTAATGTGTCCCAGTCCGTCAATGTCGCCAAACCGGGGAGTGACCTTCATTGTGAACATCAATTTGTTTCCTCAAGCGCCATTTTAATAGTGAGATGCCGCATATTCAACCCATCCGCCGGATTCTACCAGGGTCCGTTCAAAGCCCCTAAGGGTGAAGGGGACGGTCTTCTCCGGTCCGCCGGACTTAAAGGTGAATGTTTCCGCTTTGAGGTCCACCGTCAGGATAGTTTCTCTGCCGGCAAAGTCCCTGAATATTTCATTCAGAACCGTCCGGGGCAGTTCCGCAGCGATCATGCCGCAGTTGTACATATTCTGCCTGAATATACGGGCGAAACTTTCGCCTATGACGATGTTGACGCCGTTCACTTCCAAGACCCAGGGGGCGTGTTCACGGGAACTGCCGCAGCCGAAATTCCCCCTGGTGACGATGGCCCCCTTTCCGGCGGCGTCCCGCCTGGGATCGAAGCCCGGAAGTTTGAGGTCTTCCAGAATGAAAGGTCCCAGAGCCTCCTTGGAATTTTCGGTCAGGTATTTTGCGGGGATGATTTCGTCAGTATTGATGTCGCTCCGATCCAAAAAAAGTACCGGGCCGCCAAAAGTTTTCATGCTTTCCTCCTTACTATAAATCTTCCGGCGGTATGATGTATCCCGCCACCGCCGCCGCCGCCGCCGATACGGGGCTCATCAGGTGGACCATGCCGCCTTTACCCATACGCCCGTAGAAATTCCGGTTCGTGGTGGACGCGCAGACTTCCCCTTCCGCCAGGACTCCGTTGGACATACCCAGACAGGCCCCGCAGGTGGGATTAGTGACGCAGAACCCGGCGTCCATGAACACCGTGACAAGCCCTTCCGCCAGAGCCTGAGCGTACACGCCGGGGGTAGCGGGGGACACGATAGCCCGGACGGTCCCGGCGATCTTTCTGCCTTTAAGGACTGCCGCCGCTTCCCGGAGGTCCTCTATGCGTCCGTTGGTGCAGGACCCGATGTAAACCTGGTCTACCGGCGTTCCTTTAAGTTCCCTTACGGACTTGACCTGATCCGGCTTATAGCCCACCGTGGCCAAAGGTTCCAGGCCGGAACAGTCTATGTCTACCACCCGCTCATAAACGGCGTCGTCGTCGCTCCGCCACTTTTCAAAATCCGCCAGGGCTTCCGCTTTTGAGGCGTAGGTTTTGTCCCCTGAGGGACCGGTAAAGGGCCAAAGGTAATCCGCAGTGATCCTGTCGGGCATACAGACCCCGCTGGTAGCCCCGGCTTCCACCGCCATGTTGCAGATCGTCATGCGCCCTTCCATACTCATCCCATCCGCCACGGCCCCCCGGAATTCCATCACCCTGCCGGTGGCTCCGGCAACCCCGATCCTGGCGATAACCTGGAGGATCACGTCCTTGGGGTATACGCCCTTCTTCAAGGTTCCGTTGAGGTTGATCCGGATGGTGACCGGAGGCTTGAAAGCGCAGACCCCCTTGAGTATGCCTACTTCCAGATCGGTGGTTCCCACTCCGGCGGCAAAAGCCCCGAAAGCCCCATGAGTGCAGGTGTGACTGTCCCCCATGATGACGGTGAAGCCTGGCCGCACAAAGCCTTTCTCCGGGAAAATGGCGTGACAGACCCCGTTCCGGCCTATATCGAAGAAACCGGTTATGCCCTGCCGCCGGGCCCAATCCCTGAGTATCTTGCCCTGTTCGGCGGTCTTGGAATCCTTGGCGGGGCTCACATGGTCTATCACCGCCTTGATTTTGGCGGGATCGAAAACCCTGTCCATTCCCTTTGAAACAAGGTCGGTGATGGCGATAGGGGTGGTAATTTCGTGACAAAACACCCGGTCCACTCTGAGTACCCAAGTGTCGTCCGCAGGCTTATCCCGCAGACGGGTCTCGAAAATCTTTTCCGCCAAGGTCTTTCCCATATAATCCTCCTTGCTATAACTCTGTTATAATCCTGCAATCCTCTTTCCGGGCAAACCGAATTCACTCTCCGGTTCCGATTTCCCCTTTTGGAGGGCTGATTATCCAAAAGACTTTTAGGGGGCTCTCTCCGGTATTAGCCAGCACATGGGGCGATTCAGCCCGGAAGCTGACCGAATCCCCGGCCTCCAGCGTATAGGTGGCGTTCCCCACAGTAAGCTCCCCCCGGCCTTCTTCCAGAATTCCCAGTTCCCACCCCGGATGACCGTACTCCCGTCCCTGGGTCTTAGCCATGGGGTCGATGGTGATGCAGTAGGCTTCTATACCGTCCCCGCCCTGACCTTCAAGCTGGGCCAGCCGCTCGTAGAGGACCCCGGGCCTGGCAAATGCCATCCGCCCGGATCGGCGGACCAGGTGAACGGACCGGTCCCGGCGGTAGTCCTCAAAGAGGTACTCCAGGTCCAGATCTAGAGCGTCCGCCAGGGCCAGAAGAGTATCTATGGCCGGAGATACCCGGTTCCGTTCGATTTGGGAAACCAGACTCTCGCTTACCCCGGCAGCCTCCGCGACCTCCCGCAAGGTGTGTCCCCGGCGTTCCCGGACGGCCCGTATTTTTTCCCCAAAATAATAACGCATGGCTTCCCTTTAACTATGCTGTTGAGGCTTTAGTATAATTAAAGTTTAAGGCCCTGTCAAGAGGAAGATGAAAGACCGAATGTTGAGTTTATGTTGGGCGCATCGCCTTAGGAAACTTCGTTTCCTAAGGCGACCGGGCTATCCGCTATAATAAATTTTGACAAACAAAGCCTATCAAAATTTATTCCGCTTCTATCCCTTGCGCGTTTTGGCTGATGGCCGCCCTGGTAGTAAAATGAAGTCCGTTTTGTTCCTTTCCCTTTGTACTATTCTTCCCGCCGCTTACAGCAATGGGGAATTATCTTTTGTATACAGGCGGTCCTCTACGTTAAATCGAAAGACTTTAGAATCTTGTCCACCTGTACGGGTTTGCCGTTTTCGTCGTCCACGGTAACTTTGGCAAATGCCCAGCCCGCGATGCGGGACGGATCGGCGCCGGCGGCAATGAAGGGGGCGGGGTCAAGGACAAAGACCATATCCTTGTCGTTGGCGGCCATATCCTTGGCCCACTCAAACAGATTGCCGCCGCCAATGTTTACGCCGTAGTGGTCCAGGGCTATATGATAGCCTATGGCCGCCCGTTTCAGCTTTACGATCTGCTCGTAAGAGGCAAGGGGGGTGACTTCGCCTGAGTATTTCAGTTGTTCCGTTCCCAGTTTTGTTCCCACCGCGATCTTCCCGTCACGGAAGGTAAAATTTCCGGGGAGCTTTGCGGGATCAAGGCCGGCGGTGATAAAGGGGGCGGCGTCGAATTCGATCATCACGTCGTAGAGGGGGCTTTCCGCGAAGTTCCGGCTCCAGATGAACCGGGCGCTGTTATCTGGGGCGGCCAGGGACCAACCGCCGTTTGTTTCGTCCGGGCTGAGGGCCTGGGGAACCTGCCGCAACACCTTTTCAAAGGACTTTACCGAATCGGTTCCCACTACGTCAAGTTTTCCGCAGGAAAGGGCTGCGGCGGACAGGGTGAGAACAACGCCAAACAATAAAACTGTCTTTCTCATTTTATGCACTCCTGATTTTGGGCGAGATGAATCGCCGCCCGTATAAATCGAACAGTAACAGGAAACGTTACCATTAAATTTCCGTTTCCATTCAGCAGCAATGTACCGGTGTGTTTTCAAGGGTTTCCCTTTTCTTTGGCGCCGATCCCCACGCCGGCTTAAAGCGCTTGAGGCGCAGGGCGTTGGTCAGTACCGATACGGAACTCATGCTCATGGCGGCGGCGGCGAATATGGGGTTGAGGAGCGGCCCGCCGAAAAGGTACAGTACGCCGGCGGCGATGGGGATGCCCAGGGTGTTGTAACCGAATGCCCAGAACAGGTTCTGCTTGATGTTGCGGATTGTCCGCTTGCTTAAATTTATGGCTGTGGGTACGTCCATAAGATCGCTACGCATAAGTACGATGTCCGCCGACTCTATGGCTACGTCCGTGCCGCTGCCGATGGCGATACCGATGTCCGCCTGGGCCAGGGCCGGGGCGTCGTTGATGCCGTCTCCTATCATGGCTACAAACCGCCGCTTTTCTCCGCGCACGGTTTCTCTCTGTTCCTGGAGCTTCTTTATCTCGGCGGATTTGTTCTGGGGCAACACTTCGGATAGCACACGGTCAATACCGACCTGTTTGGCAATGGCGGCTGCGGTTTTCCTGTTGTCCCCGGTGATCATGACAACTTCGATTCCCATTCTGTGAAGTTCCACGACAGCATCCCTGCTGCTTTTCTTGAGTACGTCCGCCACCGCCACAATGCCCGCAGGCTTCCCGTCCAAGGCAACGTACATCGGGGTCTTGCCTTCTTCGGCAAGCCTGTCGCTTTCGGTTTCCAGTCCGGTAAGGGGAATGTTCCGCTCCTCCATGAGTTTCCTGTTTCCCGCCAAAATACGGCATCCCTGCCGTATTTTGGCCACATCATCCCCGCTGCCATCCATGGCAGCCCCGTTAATCTCCGCTTCGATGCCGCGGCCGGTTATGGCGTTAAAACTATCGATTTTAAACAGTTCCAGTCCCCTGTTTCGCGCGCCCTGCACGATGGCCTGTCCGAGGGGATGCTCCGAGCCTTTTTCCGCGGAGGCGGTAATCTGCAGGAGCAGATCTTCCGCCGTTAGTAGTTTTTCTATTGCCGGTACATTTTCTGCCGCTACCGGCGGGGGCGTTACGGGGGCCGCAGAGCCGATGACCGTGCCCCCGTTGAGGGGGGGGGCGGAAGACCGGCTTGCCGGGCTGGAGCCGGGGGGGAGGCGCGGACTTGCGAAGCAAGTCCGACCCCCCTCTATAACTATCACATCGGTAACTTCGGGCTTTCCTTCGGTGAGGGTCCCGGTTTTGTCGAACACGATGGTGTTCACCTTGTGGGTGGTCTCAAGCGCCTCGCCGCCTTTAATCAAAATACCATTTTCCGCGCCCTTGCCGGTGCCCACCATGATCGCGGTCGGCGTGGCGAGACCCAGCGCGCAGGGACAGGCGATGACCAGCACGGAGATAAAGATGGTAAGGGAAAACTCCGTCACGGACTTTCCCGCGGGCAGGGTGACGAGTCCCGCGGAGGCTGCGGCGAACCACGCGATACCGGCCGCCAGGGCAATGGCGCAGACTATGGGGACGAAGTAGCCGGACACGATGTCGGCCAGTTGTGCGATGGGCGCCTTGGAACCCTGGGCGTCTTCTACCAGGCGGATAATCTGGGCCAGCGCGGTATCGCCGCCGACTTTCTCCGCCCTGAAGCGGATAAGGCCGTTAGCGTTGATGGTGGCGCCGTAGACCGCATCGCCGCTCTTCTTGTCCACCGGCATACTTTCCCCGGTGAGCATGGATTCGTCGATGGAAGTATTTCCTTCCGTTACAACGCCGTCCACGGGGATCTTCGCGCCGGGCCTGACCAGGATTATGTCGCCGGGGATCACCTCGTCTATGGGAATTTCTTTTTCCACGGTTTCGCCTGCGGCGTTGGTTTCGATGATGATCGCCGTCTTGGGGGCCAGGCCCATGAGTTTTTTGATAGCCTCGCTGGTGCGGCCCTTGGATATGGCTTCCAGGGTTTTTCCCAGCAGAATCAGCGCGATGATGACGCCGGCGGTTTCAAAGTACAGGGCGTCCACCGCGCCGAAGTTTCCGGCGGCGATTTGGGTTATGTTGTAGAGGCTGTAGATTACCGCCGAGGTGGTTCCAATGGCGATAAGGGAATCCATGTTGGGGCTTCGGTGGAGGAGATTTTTAAAGCCCACGGTATAGAATTTGTTGCCCGCTATGATGATGGGGATAACCAGGATCAATTCTACCAGGGCGTAGATTAGGGGGAAATTCATGGGGGCCAGGGCTTTGGGGAAGGGAAGGGTAAACAATTTAATCATGGGAACCATAGCTATGTAGAGCAGGGGTACGGCAAAAGATACGGCGACGATAAATTTTGTCCTAAGGGTTTTTATTTCCCTTTCCTTCCGCAGTCTGTCCTCGTCAAGCGCGCCGTCCTTCGATGCTTCCAGGGCCTGGTATCCCGCCTTTTCAATCGCCTCTTTGATGGCGGAAAGCCGCAGTACCTGGGGGTTGTAAACCACGGAGGCCTTTTCCGTGGCAAGGTTTACCGAGGCGGATTCGATTCCCTCCAGTTTGCGGATGGCCTTCTCGACCCGGGCGGAACAGGCCGCGCAGGTCATCCCGCCTATGGGTATGGTTACGGTCGCGCCTTTTGGTTTTTCCCGTACTTCGTACCCGATTTTAACCACCGCCTCTTTAACGCTGGTAAGCGTTTGGGCGTCGGCGAATTCCACAAAGAGTTTTTCGCTGGCAAGGTTTACCGTGGCGGTACCGACTCCCTCAATTTTCCGCACGGTCTTTTCTATCCGGCCTGCGCAGGCCGCGCAGGTCATCCCGCCGATATTCAATACTTCGTTTTGCATATTACACCTTTATTTAAGGCGGCGGAATCGCCGCCGCCGTTTAATCGGACATTCCCACGGTATATACCCTTACTTGCAATATTTTTCCATGTATTCATTCATTACCCTGATAATCCAGGGCGTCAATGTCTTGTCATAGAGCAGCGCTCCCCCCTTGGTCGTTTTGGCTCCCAAAAAATGCCCGATGCCGGAGTAGGATGCCATAAAGTAATGGTCAATTCCGTACACGTTGAATACGCTGTTCAGGGCCGCCGAATTTGCGTAGGGCACTAGGGTATCGGCGGCGTCGTGTACAATGATGGTAGGGGGACTATCGGCGGTAACAAAGGAGAGCGGAGAAATAGCCGCCAGAATTTCCTTGCCGGATTCGCTGTACCCCTCGCCGGTAATATCGCCGTCCGCAATACGGTGGCCGGCGGCTTTTTCGGCTAACTGGTAAAAGAACTTTTCCCATCCAAGTTTCCTGAAGTTGTAGAGAAAAGCAATATCGCCCAGATCCGCCGGCCCCGCCATGTCTACGCAAAACGCTACGGGTATCGGGCTGGTCCCGCCACCGGCCCGGTGTTGCTGTTTGTAGGCGTAGAGCATCGCAAGGTGCGCGCCGGAGGAATGCCCCATGATGATCAGCTTTCCCGGGTCCGCATCGTTCTGTACGGCGAATTCCCGTATATAGGCGACGGCGGCGGCCACATCGTCCTCCAGATCGTTTATGTGGATGGTTTCGTCAATGTACCGGTGACTCATGGACGCAACGATGAACCGATCTCTAAAGGTGTCCAGAAAAACCGGACAGTTTTCCTTGCCGCCGTACATCCATATCCCGCCATGGATAAAAAGGATCACGCCTTCGCTCGCATCATCGGGCATAGAAATGTCCACCAAATTCCGCTCGTGGGGACCGTAGCTTAGATCCTCATACGGCATGCAACGAATCTCCTGCGCCGTTTTTCCGGTAGAAACACAGCCCACCACAGAGAATAAACAGAGCAATATAAAAAGCCCGGTGGTAAATTTCCGCATAAATACACCTCCACCCTGCCAAAGGTAGTTACTATTTTTATCCAAAAAAGCCGTTTTCACAAGAGCTATGGCGCAGGGCATATTACGACGCCCTTCTACCCTCTTTTCCAGCGGGCAAAAATTGCCTTGGCTTCTTTCAGAAAATCCTGCGGGATGGTAATGGTCGTAGCGGTTACCGTTTTTTGGTCTTTGAAAACCGGAACCGGATTACAGCCCCCGGAACGGACTTCTACTTGGCTCATGCGGAAACGGTTGCCGCAGTTCTGGCACACCAGCACCGTCCCCTGCTGCTTGTAGAAACCCCGGCCCGACGCATAACACACCTGGCAGGTATTAAAGGCCGTGCGTATGGTCCCGTCAGGCGCCTTTACCGCCAGTACCTCAAGCCGGGTCCCCTCAATGTCAACCGGATAGAAGACCGCGTTTTCCGTAATTTCCGCAATGGGGATCACCAAATCCTGGTCCGCGATTGCGGGCTTTACCACATTCTGCTGCGCAAAAGCAACAGAACCCGTAACGGCCAGAATCGCCGTTAAAACAAGAACCTTGCGTGTTCTTTCTTTCATTTTCTTACCTCCAAATCAAAATTAGTAAAACTATATTAGACCTGTTCAAAAACCGGTGTTTCAGGACAAGCCTGTTATTTTTTTGTGTCGTTTTTCTTGCCTCGTCCCTGCAAAAGTACGACAATCACAATAACCGGGATAATACAGTGCCAGTGGCTCAGTAAAAATTCCATCGTTTCCCTCCCTTCAATCCTTTTGTTCCCGGTTTCCCTTTCCGCCGCAGCAATTGGGCAGGGGGCCTTTGACCGGTTTCAGAAACCGTTTGGCAAGCCAAAGAAGACCGCCCAAAAAGACGATAACCAAAACAACGGCGATAATGTTTTCTACAATAATGTTTTTCATAATAATAATTTGCGCCTCCTGTATATCCCGGAAATATTATCTTGCGCAGCAGGATCCCTGTCCCGCATACGCCGCTTCAAAATAGGCGTCCGGGTAAATCAGCGTTTCAAATTCCGCAGCCTCCGCCTTTATCGCCTCGATGTCCACATCCGCCAGATCGTCCACCACTTTCACGTAGCCGTAAAACACATTGTCGGCGGTGGAAAAATCAAAATCTTCCGAGGGCATAAGCTGAATGCCGTTATCCCCTTGTTCCATATCAATTTGCGTGTAGTAGGCGGGAAAGACAAGGCGGCTGTTTCCCGGATCAAGCGAATCGTTGTTAATGGTCCACACTGCGGGAATCCCCCGCTGCAACACCAGAACCGCCGGGTCAATGCCGTCATCCCGGAGCCTTGTTGTCACCGCCTGCCATGAACCGCCCTCCTGTATTTCCGCCGGCGCAATACGGTCCGTGGGAATCGTCACCCCCGCCGGAGAGGGGGCCGTATCAGGTTCGGCAATGTCCGCCGGACTCTGCCCTTCCTCCACCACCGTGATGGAACTGCGGATCATTCCCATCCAGCAGGAATAGGGGAATCTGCCCGTCCGCGCGGGAATAAACTCGATCACATTTTCGCCGGGAGTAAACCGGTGTTCAATCCCGTATTCCCGGATAATCATACGGTTGTTGCAGCCGTTGATGCTCCCCGCAGGCGCGTTGATCGTCCACTTTACCGGAATCCCCTGCCGGACGGTAATCGCCGGATAGCGGCCCCCGCTCAGGGTAGAATTGACGATCTGTACGCCGTTTTCGATCTGAAAGGGAATCTCCGCCGGTGCGGAAGCCCCGTTTCCCTTCCAGCTTGCCTTTATGGCAAAAGGATTTATCGCGGCGGCGGCCCTGGCGGCAACAAGATCAAGGCTAAACCCCGAAAGGCCAAAGCCGTAACTGAACATGGTCATGCCCATCACCGTAACCAGAATCGCCCCGACCTTCATCACCACCCGGGTAAATTTCCTGCTCAACAGCGAACTTAGAGCCCCGATACCGAACATCAGGGGAACTGTCCCTATGCTGAACAGGAACATGGAGACTCCCCCGGCAATGGGGCTTCCTGTGGAAAGGGCATAAAGCTGCATAGCCTGTAAAGGACCGCAGGGCATAAGCCCGTTGAGAAGGCCGATAAACAGGGGATTTCTGCCGCCGCTTTTTTGTTCCCCGATTTTCCGGGCAAAGATCTTCGGAAGGCGCGGGACAAAACGGCGCAGGGCCGGGAAAAAGCCGAGCATATTGATCCCCATGATTATCATAAAGACCCCGGCGGCAAGCTGAACCGCGCCCCGGAAGCGTCCGGACACGGTAACTGCGGAACCCAAAGCCCCGGCAATGATCCCTACGACGGTATAGGAGAGTACTCGTCCGCCGTTGTAAAGGACAGAAGGAAGCAGTATCCGCCGGCGTTTTTCCGGCGCTATGTCTGTAGCGGCAGGCAACGCGGCGGCGGGGATGCACTGGGAAAGGTTGATCCCCCCGCACATGGCCGTGCAGTGAACCGAAGTAATAAGGCCGATGACGAACAGCATTCCGTAGCCCATGCCTGCTTCCGCCAGAGGAAAGGCCGAAGTCAAAGCGCCGATCCCCAGCCCCCGCAGCAACACGTACAGGGCGAGAATAATCACCAGGGTCCCGATAAGTTCCCGAACCGAAGCCCCGCTCTCCCTCGTCCCCATCCCCTCGTCAAGCACTCTGTAATCCAACTGTTCAACGGCGGCCTTAATCTCGTTAAAAGTAAGGACAGAACTGTTCCAGGTAACCCTGGCCGTTCCCATATTGAAATCCACCGCCGCGTTCTCAACGCCTACCGTACTTTTCAGCTTTTTTTCAATCCGGTTTTGGCAGTTCACACAGGTCATACCGCCTATACGGAACGAAATCGATTTCAGGCTGTCCATAATTCCCAACTCCTTTCAACAGAGCCTTTCCCAAAACTGAAGATTTGGGAAAGCTTCAACAATTAAAGTTTAAGGTGAAATTGTGTCGGAATTATGACGCTTTAAAAAAAAATCGTTTTTTGTAAAAATTCCTGTATTCAGCCGGGAGGGAAGCCTGTCTCCCGTCCCAGCCTTAGAAACTGTACATAAATAAAAGGCACAGCTCGTGATGCCTAAAAATAAAACCTAGTCGAAAAAGCGGATGCCTAATAACTAAAAATCTAGCCCAAATATAAAATAGTCCCCCAGTAAGGTGGGACAAATGAGGCTGGATATGCACAGTAGACGAGAAATCCTCAAAGCCAATTTTGAGGAGTATCAACGGGCGTCGAAAAAAGGGCGCAAGGAATTGCCGGATAGGCTCGTGCCGATAACCGGGCTGAACCGGAGTTATC
>JAITBO010000316.1 GCA_031283505.1 Treponema sp.
CCGTTAGCCGGATTATCACAAGCGATAAAGAACAGACCGATAAGAGCGGCAACCAAAATAGTAAATAACAAGTTTCTTTTCATCTTACATCACCTCCTTTATTGTTTTGCGGGATAATAGGGACCCGCCCAGGGCCAGGGCATCATCACCGGGAACCCGCCGTAATGCCGTTCATAGGAATTGGAACCTCCAGTTACCAGTACATCTTCAAAGAAAGGATCCCGGTTCCAGGGGTACAGCTCTGTGGCAGTTAAATAGGAAGGGGTCCCTCCGCCATTAAAATACCAGTTCATATATGTGGACTCATTTGCCCGTTGATACCCTGAAACAGCGCCATGAGGATCGCCTACCGGTGCCCAAACGTGGTAGTTAAATACCAGGAGATCGTCTATGCCTGCTTTGGTTACAGATGTCCCGCCTGGAGTCGTCTTTCCGGTATCCAACTCGGCAAGTTTACGGTACACAATCCGCGCCCCTTGTAAGGCTATGGCGTCCTGTTCGGAACCATCGTTAAAGTCATTCATGACCGCCCGTTCGATAACCGCCCGGGGCCACATACTCGCCACCAACTCGTGGCCGTCGTAGGGCAGACGCTGGGCGTAGCCATGGGAGAAATCGCCGTTGGCGTCGATACCCCGCAACCGTTCATAGTAGTTAAAGTGGGTGAGGAAACGCCGGAAAATTTCGGTGGACCGTCCGGGGTTCTTCATAACATGATCACCGATTAACTCGCCCCCGGCCAAATTACCATACCCTGCGCTATAGACCGTACCGGCGGGATTGTAGCGCCATGTCTGGGGCCCGCTGGCGCCGGATGCGCCGGGGATGGCGACTTTAATCCGTTCATCGTAGAGGGCCGATACAAAGGCGTACTTGCCGTTAATCGAATAACCGGTAACGGAAACCCGGGTTTCGTCAATAAAATCACCCAGTATGTCGGTTGATGCCGTTTCCGCGCCTACCACCAGCGTTACGCTTACTGTACCGCGATCCGTAACATCTACCCATACGCCCTGCTCATTTTGATGCTGAATGGCCGTACTGGTCAGAGTATAAGTTCCCACAGCCTGCGAAGGCATAGGAGAACCCGCCTGAAGGTACATCATCTCGGCTTTGCCTGCCCCTTGCTGTACCTGTACGGTGTCAGCTCCTGCTAATTTACCCACCTGCCACCAAGCGCGGGTATCCGGCATCCACCACATCGTAGGATCCGGAGGAGGATCAAAGGTTATCCGGTCTTTCAGGGTAAAAGTACTTTCGTCCGTAGCGCCGCCGGTAATGGTAATATCTAGGCTCTTACTCGTAATCTGAACATTCTTTGCGGCCACAAGCGCGTCAATTGCCCGCGAAGCACCCCAGGCCGCGCCCATTTCGTTGCTTATTTCGTAACGCTGTCCCCGCGCCCTATAGGGATAGAACTGCCGGAAGGTTCCGGCCCTGACAGGATCCCAGGGAGTCGCACGATCGTCTGAAGTAACAATGTTGGGAACAGCCAATACCGCAATACCGTTGTCGGTAAATTCCGCCTGATTGCCGTCAAAGTTCAGAATAACCGGCGTTTTTCTTTCAGCCCCCGGCTTATAGAGATTGAAGGTAATGTTTGCGCTGCCCGCTAGGGGAGTTACCCCTTCAGGAACAGAAGCCTCCGTCCCGGCATAACTAATCGTACTTTCAATGGCATAACTGGCAGGAGAACTCGCAACCTGCATGGGCGGCCTGTTGGGATAGTACCAGGGAGCGGGTTCCCAGTGGGAACCAAAGCCCGGCGCCCCGCTTACTTTTGTTACCTTAACCTGAGGAGTACCTGGTTTCGGACCGTATTCATAAATCGAAGCCAGCAGGCGGATCTCCTCGGCCCGCTTTTCCCAGTCCGTAGCACTTGCCACTACATCACCTGGCTTTTTACCACTAACCAGATCCGTCTTAAATACCAGCGGATCGGGCAGGGTGTTGGTAATGGGATAATTCATGGCGGTCGCACCCAAAGGATCGTCTGCCGCGATCAAACTCGCAATGGCCGCCTCTATTGCCTGGGCCTTGGTTTTTATCTCCTCCTGAGGTACAGAATCCGCAACATGGCCGCCTACCGTCAATAAACCTCTTCCGGTTTTCACGGCATTGTTCAGTGCGGTCCAGGTCCCGGTACTCCAGTTTGCGGCCACCGAGGTTCCGGTTCCGGCATACCCATCAGTACCCGGCAGGTTGACGTCAACCCAGCGGATCGCGTTGGTAAGCATCCAGTCACTCTTTTTAAAATCGCTTGGGTCTTGATCATTGGGATGTCCGGTAAGCACTATAGCTCCCCAGTCCAGGTTGCCGTCCCGGCTGCTGAAACGGTAAGCATTATCCTTGTGGCTCCAGTAGGTACGGGAAGTCCGGGCGGTATTATTTGCGGGCGAATCGCTGATCATCACATCCACGCCAAAGCCCGTACCATTAGCTGGTTTCGCACCGTAAATCTGAAGGGCCAGCTCTACGGTATACCCGGACCCACCGGGTTTCTCCGTAACGGCATAAGCCTTGATACGGTCATTGTATTCTCTGGCGCCGGGACTCGCAAAAACAGAAGCGTAGGTTCCCTCGTCGCCAAAACCACCGGAACTGTCGTATACCAGCTTGCCGCTCCGGCTGATCGCAAAAAGCCCGTCATCATCCGCCCATTTGTCCTGTTTATCATTCCAGAAATCAATGGCAAACTCAACATTATCAAACCTCCCATTATACGGAGGGGTCAAGTATGTCGTCCAATCCATTACTTCCATTATGGCATAGGCACCATTAGATTTCGGCGTTACGGTAGGATCGATATAGGGGGTTCCACCCTGGCCGTTATTCTCAAGGAGCGTTAAATTCGCCGGGGTAGTATCCGTTACGTCCACGGCAATGTACAGGGTGTAACCGTCCCATACGGACTTTACGGTCCCTGTGGCCCCTGACGAAACGTCTTCGGAATTGGTCCCGTGTTTGTAGTTCTTAATCTCCGAAGATGCCGCCTGGCTCCAAATCCCTTCGCTGAGATCCCCGTTAACAGTTATCGTACTGTCGGTAAACCTTGACTCCAAAACCTGGTAGTCGTAGGGCGAATAGGGTAATACATAAAGTCCGGATCCACCGCCGGCGTCATTTGTAGCCCTGGATCCACCGCCGTCGTCAACAGGATTTTGACATGCCGGGATGAGCAACACAAGCGCTAAACCGGCCCATAGAAAAGTTCTTTTCATAACCTAAACCTCCAAAAATAATATGTTTTAAGTATTTTGATACAAAAGTATCCTGATACTTAGAAACTCCATATAAATTCCAGCGCAACCTGATGCTTTGTCAATGATTCTATAAATGTTTTATTGTCAGCCTGTTTTGGAAGATTGGAACGTTTCCGATCCGCATAGGATGAATCGTCGGCCACCAGATTACCGTAGGTAATATGATTAAACATATACCACGCTTTTAGTTCAAGACCTTTCTTAAAATGGAATGTAAGGTTTGGCTTGACATAAAAATTAGCGCTTTCGTTGGCAAACTTAGGATCGCTGCTGGGATTATTTGGTACTACATATCCAAATCCATACCCAAATTCTGCGCCGACAGTAAATTCGCCGATCACCTTAACATCAATAAAAGGTTTAATCTGTATCCAGGGTTTAAACGGAATATCCCAGCCCCACACTTTAAGCGCATCATAGCCCCAGAGGAGTTCCTGTGCCTTTACGCCGGCAGTCAATCTGTTTATAACCGGCACTGATATGCGGGAAAAACTATACTGAACCGTCTGCCGCAAATCCCCCGTACCCCGGGCCTCCCAGTTCCCTAGGCCCTCGAAATTCCCTTCCGCCGTTATCAGCAGTTCCGGCAACAGGGTAAAGCCCGCGCCGAACATCAACCGCATTTCGTCCCCGGCGCCGCTCCATATCCTGGTACGTTCGAGGGTATTCACAATTTCCTTGTCATCAACATCAGTGTCCAGTTGTAACTGGGCGCCTGCGTAGAACCACGGATGGGTCCAGCGGAAACCAAAGGCGGTTTCACCCAGGGTTCTTTTAAGAGTTACGTCCCCAAGTATCACCTTCATCTCTTCATCATGCAAAGTATTCGGATTGGCTTGCAGGGGCACCAAAAAGAAAGCGCCTATGTTGAACTCTCCAAGATTAAGGACCCGCAGGGATTTTAGGGAAAAAGGTTTAATCTCAATACGGAGGCCGTTGCCGCCAATATCCCAATCCCCGTCTCCCAGAGTACCCCAAACATTGTCGGATAAATCAATAAAACCGCCGGTGAATTTTAAAAGATTATCAAACAGATTGACCCAGCCGTATGCATAACGGCCGATTACGGAATTTACATTGCCTTGCAGATCGTCATCGGCCCGCAGCCGGATTCTAAACCCGATATTTTCCCATGTATAGGTTGCGGTTAACTCCGCCCGCAGGGCGTTTTTGGCGTCCGACTCATTCCACAGATAGACCGTGCCGTCAGAGCCGTAATAGCCAGGATTTATAGATTCGCCGGTTTCGCTCTTTTTAGGTACGTCATCGGCGTCATAAAACACGCCACCAATGACTTTACCGCCGAATAAGAGGGTTCCCGATCCAACGGTTACTTCCTGGGCGTCGAGGCGGAATACCCCCCCCATCATAAGGGATATAATCAATAACACTAATAGTCTTTTCTTCATAACAACACTCCTATTTGTTGATCAGCCGTACCAGGAGATCGTAGATTTGCTGTCCCCCCTGGACAGTACTAATTTTTCCAAAAGCCACATTCTGGTAGATAAGATATAGGCTACTGTTCAACTCGGTATCATTGGGCAGATGAGTAGTTTCTCTGGAAGAATGGGGCCCCGCGATTTCAAGGTATTTCAGAACCTTCCCGTCGTTGGCATTGGAAGCGCCCACAGCGCGGGCGCTGGAAGAGGAAGAAGCGCCCCGGTCATTGCCCAGGACCTTCGCCGCATCGGGGTTGTTCACCAGAAAGTCGATAAATTTAACCACCAGTTCAGGATTTTTGGAATCCTTATTCACCGTGTAGAATTGACTCGGCTGGGGCCACAGGGCTTTGGCAGCTTCGGCTCCGGGAAGTTCAATAAGATCAAGCTCATCGGTGGCAGCGGATTGATAACCCGCAAGCTGATTGGTAACAATAAAACCGATGGCCGCTTTGCCCGCAATAAGGGCCGATGTGTCGGCGTTGTTTTCGGCATAACCGGCGGCTATATCGGCAGGGGGCACCAGGCCGTTATCCCGGTAGTCTTTGAACAGATCCAGGTATTTTTTGGCGACTTCGGGGGTAACAGCGGTAGAATTGGTTTCTTCAATGTAGATAGGCGTACCGTTGTGGCGCAGCCAGTAGCCAAAAGGGGTGGAATTGGACGCCAGGGAACCGATGTCCTGCATGGGGTAAACCCCTGCGGGAAGCTTTGCCTTTAAGGATACCAGGTAGGCCCGGAATTCGTCGTAGGTCATGGAAACCTTGGGCAAGGGAACGCCGGAGCGTCCCAGCAGGGACTTGTTGTAAACCAGGGCGGGCATGGTAACGCCTGTGGAAACACCGTAAAGCTGTCCGTTAAAGGTTCCCGATTCAAGGGCTCCGGCGTCGATTACAGATGTATTAAGAATACTGCCTGTATACTGATCCAAGGGCAGCAGGACTCCCCGTTTTACATAATCGTTGATGTTGCCGCCCAACTGGATAATGTCCGGACCATTTCCTCCGGCAAGCTGGGTATCAATCTTGGGAAAGTGATCCCCGGAACCGCCCGAAACTTCGGGGTTTACCAGGATACCGGGGTTTGCCGCCTGAAAAAGGTCAATCGCCTGCTGGCTGATCCTGACACGGGCTTCGGCACCCCAGTAGGCCCAGCGGATAGTAACTCCGCCCGGCGCGGAACCTCCTGACTGCACGGCGGAGCCGCTGCTTTGTTTACTGCATCCTGTCATGATCATTACCGCGCCCACCGCCAGAATGAGTAAAGAAAGAACAATTTTTTTCATTTGATAAAACCTCCTGCGATTATGCATAAAAACTATCCTTTAATACCGGTAGTAGTTATACCCTGCACAAAATACTTCTGCAAAGAGAAGAAAAGAATGAAACAGGGAACAATAGAAAGAACCGACATGGCAAACATGGAACCCCATGACGACATACCGGAAGAATCCAGAAAAAGCCTAAGCCCCATGGGAACCGTGTAGGTGGGCGGGGAATTGAGGTATAAAAGCTGATTGAAAAAATCATCCCAGGTCCAAAGGAAAGTAAAAAGTACCGTGGTTATAAGGGCCGGTACGGAAAGGGGCATGATTATCCGCAGATATATGCTGAATTTGCCGCAGCCGTCAATCAGGGCCGACTCGTCCAGGTCTTTGGGAAGGCTGCGTATAAACTGTACCAGAAGAAAAATAAAGAAAGCGTCTGTAGCAAAAAGTTTGGGCATCACCAGGGGAAGGTACGTATTAATCCAGCCAAAGGAACGGAAGATAATATACCGGGGAATAGTAGTAACATGGGAAGGCAGCATCAGGGTCAACATCATTACGGCAAACCAGAAATTCCGGAACTTAAAGCGGAGTCTGCCGAAAGCATAGGCCGTAAGGGAACAGAAAATCGCGTTGGCAATGACGCAGAGGGTGCAAAGGATAAAGGAATTCATAAAAAAGGTTCCAAAGCCCACAATGCCGATGCCGGCCCAGCCCTTTACGTAATTCTGAAGGGTAAAGACTTTGGGGACAAGCCCAGGATCGCTAAAGATAGTGTTGCTCTCCTTAAAGGAAGCGGCAATAAGCCACGCCACCGGATACAGCATACCTATTCCCAGAACAATGATGAAAATGTTGGTAAAAACCACATATAAAGTTCTGCCTGTTTGCCGCTTCATTCACCGCTCCCATAACTGACCAGCGAACCGGAAACCCGGAAAGTCAATACCGTCAGAGCGGCGATAATGATCAGCAGTACCCAGGCCATGGCGGAAGCGTATCCCATCTCCGAAAACCCAAAACCCTTGATGTAAAGGTAGAGACTGTAAAACATGGTGGAATCCAGAGGCCCGCCGTTTCCGCCGGAAATGATAAACGCCTGGGTAAAGGTCTGGAAGGCGCTGATCATCTGCATTATCAGGTTAAAAAGGATAATGGGCGAAAGACTCGGCAGGGTGATAAAGAAGAACTGCCGTGTTTTTCCCGCCCCGTCAACGCTGGCCGCCTCGTAGTATTCTGCGGGTATCTGCTTGAGTCCCGCCAGAAAGATAATCATAGGAGACCCAAACTGCCATACCGCCAGGATGATTAGCGTATAGAGGGCGTATTTGGGATTGGATATCCATGACGGCGGATCAACCTTAAAGGCTCCCCTAAGGATAAGGTTCAAAAGTCCGTCCCCGGCAAATATCCGGCGCCAGAGTACCGCAATAGCCACCGATCCGCCCAGTAGGGTGGGAATATAGTAAATAGTCCGGTAAAAGGGAATAAGTTTGAGCTTCTGATTCATCAGCATGGCAACCGCCAGAGCGAACGCCAGTTTGAGAGGGACAGAAATAAAAACATACCGGAAGGTGACAAACAGGGAATTAAGGAACCGTTCATCCCGGGGAAATTGAGCATTTCCCTTGAACATGATAAAGAAGTTCCTCATGCCTGTCCATTTTGGAGGCTGGAGAATGTTGAAATTGGTAAAAGAAAGATACAAAGAGTAAATCATGGGGTAAAGGGTTAAAACAAAGAAACCCAACAGCCATGGAACAAGAAAAGCATAAGAAGACACATTATCCCATATCGTTTTATTCAGAACTTTGTTTTTCATAAGGCTACAGCATACAATCAAATTTGAAAGTACACTAATCAACAGTTGCGGTATTTTAACCAGGAATTGCGGTTTTATTAACCAAAAATTGCAGTCTCACAAAAAACGGGCTGTCTATTTCTCATAAGGCAAAAGGCTGCTTTTCCCGTTCCGGTATACCGACGGGCTGGCCCCGGTATATGCCTTAAACAGCCGGTTGAAGGTGGTAAGGCTCTGGAAACCACAGGTATAGGCGATGTCCGTCACCTGCTGATCCGATTCTACCAGGTATTTCTCCGCCTGCCGCAGACGTATACGGGTAAGGTGATCATGAAAACCCTGGCCGGTCTGTTCCTTTAGAAAACGGGAAAGATGGTATTTGCTTAAGCCTATACCATTGGAGATGTCCTCCAGGCTAAAATCGGGGTTATCAAAATTTTCAAGCATTGAAGAGAATATCCGTTCCAGATGTTGGGTGTTGTTCTTTTTATTGACCATTCGTTTTCCCCGGAAGGCGGCTTCCGTCGATATTTCCCTCAGGAACATGACGGCGAGTTCATAAAGTTTTGATTTAATAACCAGCCGGTAACCCGAATTTTTCTGCTGGAATTCTTCGAAAATTTCCATAATAAGCTCTTCCAGGCGCGCATGGATTCTGCCGTCCTGGGAAGCGGTTATAAGGGAACGCCGGCTGAAAACCGGCCCCTGAAGATTCCGCTCATTAATATCCACCAGGATTTCGTCAAAAATTTCCAGGCCGAATTGCAAAATCCGTGCATAGGCGTTTGGGCTGGGATCAAGAAAACCATGGATGAGCCCGGTATTAACGATGATTATGTCCCCCTGGCTGCCTTCCCACCGGGTCCCGTTGATGTACGCGTTAAAACTCCCCTTGAGGATATAGAGAATCTCTACCCGTTCATGCCAGTGCAGCGGGAACCAGAAAGGCGTTTTATAACTGTCCCAGGCAAGGAAAGGAAAAGACCAGCTTAGAGGTTCATTTTCGTAAAAGGGTTTCTCATTCACAAAGGGCCTTCTTTCGTTTATAGTATATCAGCTTTCTGCAAAAAGGCAAAGGGAAATAATAGCATGGAAAATAACAGCATGAATTTAACCCCTCTTGAAACTTCGGTGGAATTTAAAACTTCCGATTCTTTTCTTATGGATCTTTACACGACGGCGGACGCCATGCTAAAAGGCAACGTCAAAAATTTCGGTGATCGTCCTGTTCTTATCGAAGGAGGCGGCTATAATTCCATCTGGATAGAAACCCAGCCCATGGGAGGAGAGATGTATGCCAAGCGGAACATGAAAGCCGCCATAAACAATGTTACTTTTTTTATAGACTACCAGCATGAAAACGGCCGTTATCCCTACCGTATCAGCATGGTTGACGGCATAGCGGAACCCGCCTATCTTCAGTTCCAGGGATTCTGCTTTCCCCATCATGCCCTCAATCTCTATTACTGGACCAAAAAGAAAAGTTCCAGGTATCTTGAAAAACTCTATGCCTCTCTGGAAGCGTGGGACGCCTATCTCTGGAAGTACCGGGATTCCGACGGCGATGGTTGTCTGGAAATCTGGTGCCCTCTGGACACAGGGGAAGATTTTTCCAGCCGCTTCGCCGGCGCCGAAGAAGCCAAATGGCACTGGCCGGGAGAAGCGCCGCCCCGGAACGATCCGGTCTTTCCCATTGAGTCCATGGATGTGATGGGTTATTCCCACGACGCCCGCTTAACCTTGCGGAAAATATCGGCTTTGCTTAATAACGGTAAAGAAAAAGAATGGGCGGAAAAGGAGCGGCAGGTGCGAGACAAGATACGTTCCTACCTCTGGGACGAGAGCCGGAGCGCTTGCTATGACCGGGACAAGGATAACCGGTTTATGCCCGCCCTCCAGCACAACAACCTGCGGGTGATGTACCACGAGGCTTTTGACCGGGACATGGCTGGACGCTTCGTAAAGGAACATCTTCTTAACCCGGAAGAATTTTTTACCCCAATGCCGCTGCCTTCCATCGCGGTCAATAACCCGATCTTTCGGAATATCAGCGAAAACAACTGGAGCGGACAGGTCGAGGGCCTTACTTACCAGCGGGCTATCCGCGCTTTAGAGAATTACGGTTTTTATTCCGAAATCGCTGTTTTCGGGAATAAACTCATCGACTGTGTGGGAAAACGCAACACATTTCCCCAGCAGTTCGATCCTTTTACCGGCGAATTCTCCGAAGCGGACAAACGGACTACTTACGGTCCCACAGCCCTGAGCGTTTTGGAATATATTTCCCGTCTTTATGGCGTACACCTTCAGTTTGACGAAATCTGGTGGGGCTGCCTGGGCTGCGGCGGACACGATCTCTCTTATGCCCAGGTCTGGGATGGCGACACTTTTATCATGGAAACCAGGGGGGACAGGATTGCGGGTTCCCTTAACGGCAAAGAAATTTTCCGGGTATCCAAAGGACTGCGGGTAGCAAGCAACTGGCAAGGGGAGGTAAAAAGCCTTATTAATATGTCCGGATCGCTCCTTGACGCGAAATTCACCGTAAACGGAAGGACGGGAAACGCGCGGCTGAAGCCCAACGAGGTGTTGGCGGTATGTCCGGCCTGAGATTCTGCGGCAGCCTGGGAGTGGAACTGTGCATAAATAAAATGCACAGCATTTTATTTTAATTGCTGCAAACCTTTGGTTTGATGCAATAAGGAAATATATTTCTGCACTGTTCCTTACCGTTTATACTGCGGTTATCGGATTTGTCTGTGCGGTTTACTCCAATTCCACGAGGAATGAAGCCGCTTCTCGTACTTCAACACTGCCCTGCCGCCGTTCAGGTTTTAAATTTTTTACAATTTGTATGCCCGGAACTTGATATTTTTCGCAGAAACAGTAAAGATGCTTGCCAATATGGGTATGGCCCGCTTGCGAATCAACGCATTTTAGCCGTGTTTTCGGGTTATCCCTTGATCGCCCCTGCGGTAACGCCCTTGATGATTTTTTCCGACAGCAGAATGTACAGAATAAAGGTCGGCAGAAAAACGATGACCACGCTGGCGAACATCCCACCCCAGTCGCCGGTGTAGCGCATGGACTGGATCATGCTGTAGAGGCCCACCGCCACCGGACGGACCGCAGACCGGTTGGCAAAAATAAGGGACATGAAGTATTCGTTCCAGATGGTGATAAAATTGAAGATGGACACCGTAATGATGCCGGGCTGCACCAGGGGGAACATGATACGCCAGAAGGTGCCAAAGGGGGAACATCCGTCTATGGCCGCGGCTTCCTCATAGGTAAAGGACAGGTTCCTGAAGAAGGCCAGCAGGAAGAATATCCCGAAGGGAACGTTCATCGCCGTGTAGAGGAACATCAGTACCCAGCGGTTATTGGTGAGGCGCATCATGGAGATCATACCGAACAGAGGCATGATGATCATGATGACCGGGATGCCCAGGGCGGCGGCGAACATACTCTGGATAAGGCCGCGACCGGGGAAGCTGTACCGGGAAAGGATATATGCCGCAGGAGAAGCAATCAGGATGATGGCCGTACAAGATACTGCGGTATAGAGCAGGGAATTCATGAAAAAAACAGAAACCCTTTGGGTGGTCCAGGCTTTTACATAGTTTTCAAAATGCGGGCCGCTTTGAAATTTGAACATATGATCGGAAAATATTTCCGGCGATGTTGACAGGGAGGCGAAGAAAACCCAGCCTATGAGTACGAAGGTGAAGACAACCCACAGGCTCACCAGGATGTACCCGGCAGCCGAAGAAAAACGTCCTTTTACCAGCATACCGCCGCCTCCTTACAGTTCCGCATCGTCGTTTTTGACGATGAAGCTTGTCGCAAAGAACACCGCGACCACGATTAGGGCGAGGATCACACCTATGGCCGCGCCCGCGCCGGAATCCCGCACCGTGATTGCCGAGGACGAGGCCCCAAAGACCAGCTCGTACATATAGTTCATGGGAGCTACCGTATCGTTGGAGAGGTTTACCGGGCTAAAGAGCTGACCCCACACGAAGAACCCGACGGTGAACACGGTCCACATAACGATGTTGGTGCGGATGACCCCCCGCATATTTGGGATGGTCACATAGAAAAAACGTTGCAGTCCGTTGGCCCCGGCAAGGTAGGCGGCTTCGTAGTAATCCTTGGGGATCTGCTCTATGCCGCTCATGAAGATAAGCATATGGTAACCTACCATGCCGAAGCAGTAGGCCGCGAGCATACTCCAAAACAGATTGCCCGGCGCCGTCCACAGGGTCCGGCTTGCCCCTTCCAGCCTGAGGAAGGCAAAGGCGTTGTGAAGCAGGCCGTAATCGGAATTATACACGTAATTGATCCACATGGTTCCCATGGCAACGGCGCTGACTACGTTGGGAAGGTAAATGGCGCTGCGGAAAAACTTGACCACCGTCTGCTGTCCGCCGGGATTGTTGGTAAGGATCACTGCAAAAAGCAGGGCCAGAACCATCACGCCGCAGCCGCCGGCAAACCAGATTCTGGCTATGTTTTTCAGGGACTGAAGGAAGATGGGCGTGGCAAAAAGTTTGAAATAATTGCCGAACCCGGTAAAGGCCCATTTCGACACCGGGTCCGACACGCTTTCTACTTTGAAAAAACTCATCACCAGGGTCCGGAAGGTGGGATACAGAAAAACCAACACATAACAGATCACCGCCGGAGCGAGAAACGTGATAATAACCGGTTTATTAGGTTTCAGCATACACCCTCCTGATCCTGATGATTTTCAGGTTACCCTCTTACAAGCAACTAGCGGGCCATGTTTGCGGCAAACTGTTCGGCGTTCAAATTGCCCGTCACAAGGCGCGAAAAATTCTCTTTGATCTTCGCGTTGATGTCGGGATTGTCTTCCATCCCGACCGCCCAGGGAAGCCGCTTGGTAGTAGCATCCACCACGGCCTTGGCTTCGGCCAGAGCAGCCGGCCATTGGGAGGAATTCCCCATGGGGATGCCGATGCTTTCCGTGGCCAGGGCGGCGTCCCATTCGCCGGTGGTGAGCCAGACGATAAAGCGGAAGGCTTCTTCCGGATGTTTGGTGTTCTTGTTGATCCCAAAGCTCTGGGAACCGAAGTTGTTCGCGGTAATGCCGTCCCCGGCAGGACCTATGGCGGGCCAGGCGAAGGCGCCCCAGTTCATGTTGGGGGCGTTCCCCTTGATCTCGTTGGGGAGCCAGGTGCCGTTGAGGTACATGGCAACCCGGCCGGTGGCGATTTCTTCAACCTGCCCGGCAGGGTAGATGTTCGAAGCGGCCCTGGGGCTGATGTAACCGTTCTTCGCCATGTTTTCCCAGATACGGCCAAATTCAAGCACCTGGGGACCGGTAAAGTCATTGTTCTTCACCATGCTTAGGGTAGCGTCCATACCAACGAGACGGTCGATGGTGTAACCGAAAAGACAGGCCATATAGGCATCGTCAACGGTGATCCCCGCCACGCCGATGGCTTTGAGCTTCGCGCAGGCGTCCAGCATCTCATCCCAGGTCTTGGGGATGCCGGCAATGCCCGCCTGTTGGAACAGATCTTTGTTGTACATGGTCACAAAAGTCGAAGGCTGATAGGGGATGTTCTTGACGGATCCGCCGCCGAGCTGCCGGGCCAAGTCCAACAGGGTTTTGTTGACTACGCTGCCAAAAGGCTGGCCGTCGGTAGTGGGGTAAGACTTGGAAACATAGGTATCCAGGGGCAGCAGGTAGTTTCCCCAGGCGTTGGTCACCCGCTCAATGTCTTCATCAAAAATATCGATGACTTCACCGGCATCCAGGGCGGGTTGCAGGGTCTTGCGGATATCCCGTCCGTTAAAGTTGATGTCAACCTTAATGCCTGTATCCTTGGTAAAGGCTTCCGCCGCCCGGGCTATTACCTGCCCCTGGGGTTCCGCCTCGTTCCACATGGTCCAATACACCAAGGTTATGTCCGAACTGGTTTTTTTGCCGGAACATCCGGTCAATGCCAGCGCCGCAACGGTCAGAATGACCGCTCCCAAAACAATACGTTTCATTTCTTCCTCCATAATAGCTGATACTGCCGCAAAAGGACAGATATATATTTACGCCGCAGACACTGTTTGCTTTTTACAAACAAGGCCCCGTCGCGTAAAACCAGGTTTAACAACGCTACTCGACCAATTTTTTTGAAATTTCCAGGGCCGTCTCCCATTGGGCATCCATGGACCGGATCAGGGCGATCTGATTCCGGCAACGATCCAGGTTGTGGCCGGACCGGGTGATCCGGTAGTAGTGATCCCCTTCCAGGTAATCCGTCAAAAACCTGAGGCCCATGATCTGGGTGATGTTCCGGCCCGACTCGGCAAGACATTCCTTTTCCTGCGGGACAAGGAACTCTGCGGCTTCGGAAACATACCCGTCCAGGAGGGCTTCAAAATAGGCTACGTCGAATTTAACTTTGGTCAAATCCCGCTCGTCCTCCTCGGCCCTGGCAGCCACGGTACGGATGAGATCCCCCAGGTCGAAGAGGCTCGTTCCGGGCATAACCGTGTCCAGGTCCACCACGCACCGGACCTGGTTATCCTCGTCGTCAATGAGGATGTTGTTCATCTTGGTATCGTTGTGGCATATCCTTTCAGGAATATCGCCGTTTTTCAGCGCCCGGATAAGAACCGCGCCCCGCTCCTCGTTCTCCCGCATAAAGGCGATTTCCGGCCCAACGTCCTTTGCCCGGCTACAGGCGTCCTTTGAAACCGCGCCATGGAAGCGGGCGTACCGTTTTTCCATGTCGTGAAAATCCGGAATCGTCTCGTGTAGCCGGGGTTCCGCAAGATCCGCAAGCTGTTTCTGGAAGCGGCCCACGCTTTTTCCCAGAATGCGGGCCTCATCCGGGGAACGGGCCACTTCCAGGGAGTGAGTCCCCTCGATAAAGAGATAAGTCCGCCACCAGCCGCCTTTGGCGTCCCGGACCCAGGGTTTCCCGTCCCGGGAAGGGACCACGAAAAGCGCCCGGCGGCTTCTGTCATCTGCCCCTTCCTGTTCCAGTTTTTCCGCGATATGCCTGGTTACCCGCTCGATGTTTTCCATAACTTCATTGGGCCGGGCGAACACTTTTTCGTTGATCCGCTGGTGAGTATACCGCACCCTTACCCCGGCCTGATTCCACCGGGAGCGGTAGGTATTGTTGATATGGCCCGAACCAAAGGATTCGGCAGACTCGAATTCGCCATAAATGGCGAACCGGCTAAGGACTTCCCACGACAATGGCGAACAACCGGAATCCATCAATTACGGAACCTCTTAAAACGCGCAAGGGATAGAAGCGGAATAGAAAATCTCCACCGTGAAGCGGCGGAGATTTTCTATTATAGCGGATAACCCGGTCCGGCGCGGCAGGCGCCGGATGCGCCCAACTCCGTATGAAGGTGTCTTTAAATTTTTTCCTTGCGGCTCAGACCCAAAGAGGATGATACGCCCGAATCCCAAACCGCCGTATTTTGCCAAATCCAACATACTATCTATTTTTGACTTTTATCCGCCTGTTATCAATAGGCGAACCGGTAAAAAACATGGATAATTATGCAGTTTTGTTTTATTTTTATAAGTATGATTGAAAAATTGGGACGTTTTCATCGCTCATGCTGCGGCCAAATTCTTTTTGCAAAACATCTTCCACGCTGTGAATGATAAAATCCACGATTTCAACCGGTGTGTAGACAATGCCCAATTTTTCGGTAACTTTGGGGAAGGCGGTACGGAAAAACTTGTCGTACAGTTCAACGATTATCTTTTGTTTTGCCTCGGCGTTGTCGATGCCTTCGGCCCGTTTTTGAATGGACACATAAAAGCGCTCCAGTTTTTCGGTGTCTTCTTTTTTGGTTTTCTCATTCAAGACTTCGATAATGCCCTGCAAGGATTTTGAAACGGTGTTGTTTTTGACAAACGAATAATCCTCAAAAAGAACCTCGAACACCGGCTGGGTGATAATGTGCTGGGCAAGCATTTCTATCGCGTCCTGCTCCGTTACCGAGGGGTTAATGTTCTTCCGCAGGCCGGAAAGATAGCGGTCGAATTCTTCTTGCGCTTTCTTTTCGTGTTTTACAATGGCGGTAATCTGTTCGATGTGCCTTTCGGCGATTTTGGCTATGTCCGCAGCCCATTGCTCCCAATAGCGCCGGGTGCCGCATTTCTGTACCAGTTTCGCGTAGACAATGCCCTGGAATTTGGCAAATTCCAGTTCCATTTGTTTTTCAAACTCTCTCTTAATGTTGCCGCCGTCCCCGGCTTTCGCCCCGCTTTCCGCATCGTCGTCACCAGCGTTACCGCCGATATCGGTTCCGGTAACGGCAATTTTAGACGGCTTTTTTTTGTTCAGTTCTATCTTGTTGATGGTCGCGTCAAAACGGTCGTCGTGGGCGCGCAGGGCGTTTAACACTGTCCACACCACCTTGAAGCGGTCAGAGGCAAGGATCTTTTCCGGCTCGGCTTCGGGCAAGACCACCACGGGGATTATGATATAGCCGTATTTCTTTCCGGGGGCAGCGCGCATAACCCGGCCTACCGATTGCACTACGTCAATCTGGCTGTTCCGGGCGGAAAGAAACATCACTGCGTCAAGGGAGGGAACGTCTACGCCTTTGGAAAGACAGCGGACATTGTTGAGTATACGGCACTCGTTTCTGGCGTGGTCTGCGGATTTAAGCCAGGCCAGTTTCCCTTCCCTGACCTGCGCCCCCATCGTACCGTCCACATGGCTGGCCTCCACCGTAACGATTCCGGCTTTCTTTTCGTCGGTCATGGTGGCAAAGTAGGCTTCACGGCACACGTTAAAGGCTTTGGCGGTCAAGCCTGATTTTTTGCGGATAAAATTATATCGTTCCGTTTCATTCCCCATTAGAAAACCTTTTTCGTTGGTATATAATTTCTATACCTATATATATTATACCCTATACAGTGAAA